>JAYTAK010000785.1:0-3401 GCA_043737515.1 Candidatus Kuenenia sp.
TTCACTTCCCGTGCCCGCGCCTTCTGCCATCCCATTCGCAACACATCCCGCGCGGCGTTCTCGCAGATGCGATACCACCAGACTCGCAGCGATGCTCGCCCCACTTGATAACGATCACGACTGTTCCACAATCGAAAGAGACCCATGGAAAGGACATCTTCGAGATCTTCTTCTCTCAACACATCCCGAAATCGCCGCCGCAGCAGTCCGAGAATTCCGGCACCAAATGAGCGCAGGATGTCGTCAAGGCAACTCTGGTCATTCTCAAGCAGACGCTGAGACAAGTCGGCGTCTTCGGTCAATTCCATGCGTCCGGGCATCCAAAAAACGCCTTTCCGGTCAGTTTGGCATCGGCCTCGCCAAGTGCTTGTTTGCTATCCGGAACACTATACGCGATGCCGTTACAAACAGGGAACCGGTGAGCCGGGATTCACGTCGTCGAGTCTCTCTGAAACTCGAAGCCCGGCACAGCATCGCAACTGGCGGATTCGGCGCGCCCGAGCGACGGATCTGCGCATCGTGGCATGATACCGCTACGTCTCATCGTCCTGATGGGAGCGGGATCGTCTTCTGGATTTTGAACGGTACGACGGCAGCAGTTTGCCTTTAGACCTTAAAAACTTCTTCGAGAACCAATGAAACGGCCACAGCAATTGTCGAATGACAGTTCGGAAAACTCGGCCAAGGAAATCAAATGTTTTCGTTTCAGCGCTGCCTGTCCAGCGTGCGAATCGCAAAAACCAGCCGGCATTCACATAGTCACGCTGGTTGCGCGGGGCGCTCCTGCCGTGACGAACTACGCTGGAAATCATCCCCGAAACGCCAGCAGCGACGCCGCGTTTTTCACAGAACAGTTTGCCGACGATCGGAATCGCCGCGATGCAGGCAGCGGGTTTTCGATACGTGCTGAAGCAGTGCGGACAGCGAAATGCACGTACGGGAACAATCCACAGCAATCGCCGCCAACCGAGCAGCGGTTGCGGCTGCAGTTTTTCCGAGCAGAATCGGCATTCCCATCCTGATCGCTCATCGTCTGACAATCGTTCATCGGCTGACATGAGTGTTGTTCACCAGAATTGCCTGCACGCACCAGGGTGTCAATTGAACCAGCAGGCAGAAAAATGAATCCGAAAACCTTCCGGCTCAAGTTTGCTGTCACGCAAATCTACCCTACGGGGATAGTAAAGCGAACAGGAAAACAGGATTCAATGGTCCTCGTGCAATAGATCGCGACGGGTAAGCACATGCCTCGGCGTGCCAGTCGTTTTATGTGTCATAATCGGACTAACTTTGCCAGCGGTTGGGTGTCTGAACACCGGAACATCGACTTTCAATTCTCGCGGAGCCATTCGAAGTCAAGGACCTGCAACCGATGATCGCTCAGCAACGTGGACTGCAATTCATAACGAACGGCCTTCAGACGCGGTCCGATCATGCACTGATCGATCGCCAGAAATGGTACGGGCATCGGCCATGTATACGACCAGCCTGAGCCCGCAGCATCGTAACCGTGTCGATATCCCGCAGGCAGTTCATCGAAGGCCAGCGATCGCCGCGGCGCATTGAAGTCACCCACGGACACGTCGATCTTCCGATCCACCAGCAGCGCAACAAATGGTCGCAGATATGGATCACGGGGAATGCCGATCCGCGACACCATGTCAGCAATCATCACTTCCAGAGGACCTTCGGACAGTTGGCACGTCACATGCCAGGCCTGGAGCGGTCCGCCTGGGACAAGTGAACCGCTTTTGGTCATTGAACCATGACATGCGACCGCCATGCCGTTGACTACGAGCACATCGAATCCTGTGAGTGTCGTGGTGTCAAGTTGCTCCGGGATTTCAGACAATACGATGATGTCGGGATGCAGGCTCTCGATGTGTCGCCATTGTCTTTCCCACCCCATCACGCCTCGTGCCAGATTCCAGTGAATGAGTCGTATCGGAACGGGAGCGTTAGAAGCAGCCGATACAGAGGTTACGGAGGTCGATGAATTCTCCTGGTTGGCAGACGAAATGTTTTCGGGAGTTGGTGTTTCTGGCCGCATCCATTGATTCTCAACCCCCAGCAGCATCCCCAGAGGTGCGATCAGCAAACCGAGAGTCAGCCGGCGACTTGTGCGGGAGATCTTGAACTGCAGCAATAGCCATGCGACCAGTACAGGCGTGGGAAAATAGAACATCAGGCCCGTCGACCAGTTGCAATCTCGCAGGATCTGGCCCAAAGCCCAGACGGCGACGAGCCCTGTCGAAAGGACTGGAGCCATCCAGACAAAGCGTTTACCAATCTTCCACGATCCCATGACGCATCCCAAACGGAGAAAGCACCAGCGAAGCAGCCGTGGAAACATGATAACCGAACGAAAATAACCGACAATCAGTGAGCCCTGCGGAGGTTCCCGTGTCTTCGTTGAGCGAAACTGCGATTCTTGCGCGAAAGGATCGCTGACTCGACGATTTGAATTCGCTATACTGTGGCCCGCAGACCATTCCTGCGATTCTCAACACACTGTTTTCCATCGAACACGCTATCAATGTCTGACAAACGCAACCTTTTCAACAAAGTCTGGGATCTGCACACCGTACAAACTCTGCCGGGCGGGCAGACACAGTTGTTGATCGGTCTGCACTTGATTCACGAAGTCACGAGCCCGCAGGCGTTTGAGATCCTGCGTGACCGCAAACTCAAAGTTGCCTTCCCGGAACGCACCATTGCGACCGTCGATCATATCGTACCCACCGGCAGTCAGGCACGCCCGTTTCTGGACGATCTGGCCGAACAGATGATGTCCGCCATCGAAAAAAACTGCAAAGACTTCGGCGTGACTTTGCTGGACCTGAAAGATGATCGTCAGGGCATCGTGCATGTCGTCGGACCGGAACAGGGGTTGACTCAGCCCGGCATGACGATCGTCTGTGGTGACAGTCACACCAGCACTCACGGAGCGTTTGGCAGTATCGCCATCGGCATCGGCACCAGCAATGTTGCGGAAGTCCTGGCGACTCAGACAATGTTCCTCAATCGCCCGAAAGTTCGACAGGTGGTCGTCAATGGAGAACTTGCTCCGGGCGTCTATGCCAAGGACGTGATTCTGTACATCATCCAGAAACTGGGTGTGCAGGGCGGTGTCGGTTATGCCTACGAATTTGCAGGCTCAACCTTTGACTCGATGTCGATCGAAGAACGCATGACGGTGTGCAACATGAGCATCGAAGGCGGGGCTCGGTGTGGCTACATCAATCCGGATCAGACGACTGTCGATTATCTGAATGGGCGTCCGTTTTCTCCGAAGGGCGCGGACTTTGACCGAGCCGCCGCATGGTGGTTGAGTCTCGCATCGGACGATGACGCTCGGTTCGACGACGTCGTTGTCTTCGATGCCGCAGACATTGAACCGA
>JAYTAK010000786.1:0-3395 GCA_043737515.1 Candidatus Kuenenia sp.
TCGAAGTCCGGGGAGTCTGGCTGATAGGGCTTCGCTGTGGGCCAGAATGGCTGAGCAATCCCGGGGCCCGTTGCGAGTGCCGTGAGCCAGACGTCGTGATGTAACTCGGCTCGTGGAATCTTCCAGTTAGCGGCACCTTTGAGTGATGTGCCAGGAGTTGAAGTTGTTGTGAATTTGGATTCAAAACGACGATTTCCACAGACGTAGAGGGCCACTGTTTCAGCATGCGTCCAGGCAGGTCCGTGAACTTCGACAGTCACGGTGATTTCATCTGCGCCATCGCGAATTGGAACCAGTTCCCCCGGACCATATGTCCTGCCGTCGCCAGACTGAGTCACCGTCAACCGCGTGAACAAACCGTAACTGACGATGACACGTCCCTGCAGAAAACTATCAACGGCTTTGTCGATCGGAATCGCGGCGACGTTCAAGTCGTCGCATGCAATGTAGGTCCGGCCCTGGCCGACGATGTATCGAGTGACATCATGTGAATCGCTCGAACCCACCGGTGTCACGGACAGCCCGCGATTAACCAGACCACACCAGTCGGCAAACAAGATCATCGGATCTGTCTGAATCGCACCAGAATTCAGCACTTCCATCGCGTTAAATTCATAAGGTCGATTTTCGAGACTTTCACCGGTCAGGCTGAGATGTCGTCTTGCAGAAAACGGAACGAAGCCACTGTGGATATCTTCGGCATGATTCAGAATGGCGATTCGAACACCGGGAGTCGTGAAGATGTTGTCGAACAAAGGCTTCCAATCATTCTGGGCATGATCGGGAGTCGCACTTCCTTTGCTGATCGGGAAGACATTGAAGTGTCCCTGCCCGGTTGTTACTTCGTTCCCGATCACCGGCGTAAAACGTGACTCAACACCGCCGGAAGTTGCCGCTTCTGTGTAGTCGATGTGTTTGTTGTGATCCGTGGCGATTGGCAGCTCGACTCCTTCGCCCGCCAGTGTCACCATCCGTTCCTCAATCGAGCAGTCGCCATGTCCGGAATGAGTCAATGTATGCACATGCGTGTCGCACGCGACCCAGCCCGTCGTGTCCACTTCATGTTTCAGCTTCAGTGTGCGCTTGATGTGTTGACCTGGCATCACGGATACGTCCGTCTGATCAATGCCATATTCAAAACCACGTCCAGCGAAGACGCGGTACGTTCCAGCAGCGACGCCAAAGGTCGCGTTGCCAGTGGACGTGTACATAACCCCTTCGCGAACTGCCAATCCATCGCCCGAATCTGCTCGAACAGGCATCAATGTTCCGGCTTCGTCAACAATTGTGATGCGGCCTGGCAGTGGATGGCCGACTTCGTCAGTGAGTGAGACCTCCAATGTCGCTTCGAACCGAAGTGCCTTCGGAGCGGCTGGATGCAGCTGAATCTGGCCGACGCGAATATCGTCGCTGACTTCGGGGCCGGCCTGAAAGATTTCAAGTTGATTCTGGCCATCATGAATTCGTCCCGCCGCAATTTCAAAATCAACGCGCAGGTCATTTTCATCCTGCACCAGGCGTCCGACAGATTGACCATTCACATGCACCTGCCAGGTCTGTTTTACATCCTGCTGTCGCAGCGAGAGCGTCCATGGCTTCGTATTGGTTTCGGCCTGGAATCCACACACCAGCCGATGATCGCGAGCTTCGGCCGGGAACGATGCCCATTCTCCCGGCTCGTAACTTCGCAGGTGCAGAAACTTTTTTTCAATAATGTTCACCTTGACTTTGTCATCGCGTCCTGCACCCACGTTGTTGGACAACTCCTGAAACTTCTCCAACCACGAACCGGTAACTGCTTCCCCCAGTGTTGGCTTCTCCGCAGCCCGCAGTTGTTTGGCGGGCTTTCCCCAGTAGAAGCTGATCCAACCGTCGGTAAAGTCCGAAGACTTGTGAATGAATTCAACGAGTTCATCCTGGCTGCACGACAGCGGAAACATCTCCTCGATCACGATTGGCTTGCCGACGTCATACGCCTTCAATGCCGTCAGCGCTTTATCGACTTCGCCTTTTTTTGGATAGAAGTGAACGGCAACGAAGTCCAGACGCTGGCCGACACTCGGTGCATAGAAGTCCGGCTCTCCGCCTCCAAATACAAACACCCACGGAATGATACCGACCGTGATCATATGTCGCGGGTCATGCTTACGAATGGCATCCACCATGGTGTTCACCCACGCCTCGGCAATCTGCTCCCGTGTGCGATCTTTCAGCTCCAGAGCGATTCGTTGCACAAAGAATTTTCCGGCAAGTTCGCCAGCCAGCCAATCGGACTCCGGTTCCTTGCCGGGCAGAATCGGCTCATTCATCAGGTCGTAGCAGAAGATCGCCGGGCTGTCGCTGCAGGTTCGGGCAATGGCTTCCCAGAAAACGGCCTGCGCTTTCCAACGATCCTGTTCATTCAGCTTGTCATACCACGCTGGAATGTTCTTCTTGTGGTAACAGGCCAGACCGGTCACGTCGAGGTACAGACCTTCGTCCTCAGCAAGCTGAACCAGCTTTCCAAGCTGCGCTAAAGCCGCCACGTTTGGCGTGTCTGGTGCGTCCAGAAACATGCCCAGTTGCAGGTGAATGCGCACACAGTTGGCACCGAGTGCCTTGATCTCGCTAAAGTCCTCAACAACGGTGGGCCATTCGTCGATCCAATACTCGTCCAGCAACCGCCCCGCATGATCGTGGTCGTAGTTCACGCCCCAGACGATGAACCGTTCAGCGGACTCACCACGGACAAAATGCGTCCTGTCATCGCTCACCCGGATGTGATCGAGCGGCTGCGCCGAAGCCGTCGCCTGCAGCACCATAGAAATGGATGAGCTGATCCACGCGAGCATTCGCAGGATCGAGCCGACACGCATGTGTTGTTGCAGGACTACGCGAATCATTCGTCATTTTCCTTTGCCAGGTCGCAACAGGCTTTGACTGACACAGCCATTGGCGCGACCTTCGCCGCACGGATATCGCACGGCTTATGGTTGGACAGATACTTCAACAAATGTGCTTGAAGAATAAGGCAGGGGAATGAGCAGCGCACGGTCGCCAATGATTCGTTTAACCGCGTGCCCATCGGGCCGCGCTTCGCTGCCAATCGCGGGGCGTTGCCCACGCGGTTAAACGATATTATGCCAAACTGCTTCTGCCGAGGTGCTTATAAGACGAGCCTGCTTGAGAACGCTTTTGATCGTCCCCGACAGCAACACTCGCAGTCTATCGAGCGATCCTACAATTGTCATCTGGTTTTTCAATGCTACAAGAATACCGTTTCACGCGTGATCTGGGAGGAAGCGGACGTTACAATCCAGCAACCCGAGACAAATCCCTCCCCGATCTGATTCCCGCCCTGAAATATTTTCGCCGGATGTCACTCATGCGATTCGCATTAACCGCCCTGCTCTCGC
>JAYTAK010000787.1:0-3393 GCA_043737515.1 Candidatus Kuenenia sp.
AAACTGATGGCAGAAAAATGAATCGCAGAAAGATCTCAAGTCGTGGTTTGTGTTTTTCTGCCGATCATTTTTCTGCCCGTCCTGACTTCTGCAGACAGACGTCTGAAAATCTTCTCACGAAAACAAGACTCTTCACGTTTGCTGAGCAGAAAGACCTCAATTCGTGTTCTGTATTTTTCTGCCCCTCATTTTTTTGCCCGTCCTGACTTCAGCAATCAGACGCCTGAGAATCTGCGCGGCACGACAAGAAATCAACTGTTAGTAGTACAAAGCAAGCAAAGCACGATCCATGAAATGAGTGATTCCTTGTGTCTTTTGTGCCTTTTCGTGGCTAGAAAACAACACATCCTGTCGGGCTGTCAGATTCCCAACAACTAAGCGGGCCATTGATTCATTTAGGGTGTGTGCAGCGCGAGCGAAACACACCAGTTTCTCACGCTTTCCCCAAATGGTGCGTTGCGCTCCGCTTCACGCACCCTACGATTAACTCAACAGACCGCTAGCCGCAGGTTGTGCAATAGGTCAACACCGGCGGCTAGCGCCTTGCCGCTCACAAAACCTCAAATCTGACCGCGCGGAGTATAAATCAACAACCCTCTTGCGCTGGTTTAGCCAACTCATCATCAGAAGGGGGACCGCGAGATCACGAAATGTCCCCCGAAATCTGACCCCGTCCGAACCGCTCAGCACTCCACTGATGCAATTCTGATGCTTTTCGATAAACTCTTTCATGGCGTCGATTCCCAAAGAGAAATGGCTTTTGTTCACACCATCACTCTAACAAGTCTCGACACCAATTCCTCAAACTCTCAATTGGGTTGCGGGCGAAGCCCGCGGCAAGGTTAGTGTGTTGGTCACAATGAAGCCATGCCGCCCGAAAGAGATGTTGCTGACATGGAACCAGCTCCTCGCGTTTTTGCGCGGAGCCAGGTCACTCTTCATCGTGATCGTTGTGCTGTTCGCTGGGTGCTCGAAGCCGACAGTGCCGAACTCGCGTCCATCGAATCCGTCCCCAGCACCGAAATCGATCGTTGATGAATTGGCGTCCAGCTCAGTCGAGTCGCCGTCGTCGCCGATGCCTTCATTGCCAGGCATCGTGCGTTGGGAAGCCGTCCCACCGTTGATGCAGGACGTCGCGATCATGGAGACGGTTTTTTGGGAACCTGCCGACACCATCAGTCTGCGATCGCAGATCTTGAACACGCCGGCAATCAACGGGAGTCGTGTACTCGAAATCGGCACAGGTTCCGGCCTGGTGTCGTTATGCTGCCTCCAGGCCGGTGCAGCACATGTCGTGGCAAGTGATTTGAATCCGAACGCCGTCCAGAACGTTCGATTCAATGCCGCGGACTATGGCGGCGACAAACGCCTGGAGGCGAGACTTGTTCCGCGTCGCAATCCAGGCGCATGGTCTGTGATCAAACCTGATGAACGTTTTGACTTCATCATTTCGAATCCGCCGTGGGAGAATGAGAAACCGAAGAGTGTTGCAGAGTTCGCGCTCTATGACCCCGATTTCCTGTTGCTCGACTCGCTGGTCACTGGAGCACGCGATCGACTGCGACCGGGAGGAAAAATGTGGCTGGCCTATGGCTGCGTCACGGCGATCCGCAGAATCGAAATGCTTGCACAGAAAGAACGTCTTCAGTTTGTGCAACTGGATGAACGATCTCTTGATGAACTGCCGGAGGTTTTTCTACCCGGAATGCTGCTCGAGCTGTCCGTCCCCGGAACCCACGCACAAACCAGCGATTCCTCTCGAAACGAATAGATCCTCGTCGCTGAGGACTGCCCTGTACAGCATCGATACTGCGCGGTCGCGGAAGGCACATGCGTTTAACGGCGTGGGCAACGCCCTGCGTTTTGGAATCGATCCAGCGGGACGGTGCGAGCGCGGCCCGCCGGGCACGCAGTTAGGCGGGCCAACGCCGACCGCGTGTGGCACAGGGTTTTTCCAACAACGACAATTCAGGGAAATCTGGAAAAATCCAGGGCAAATCGTGTGGCCGACTCCTATGTAACTGCGATATTCTTTGACAGCGAACTGAGATTGAGTCTCACTTGCGACATGCCTATGGCGTGCCATCCATGATCTGGGTTTGAGTGCATTGGTTCTTGACCGGGCCTTGTTTCTCCCTTTTTTGAGCTGGCGGTGGTCTTGTGAATACAATGCGATTGGCTGATCTGACTCCCGGTGCGACTGCGATTGTGACAGCAATTTCAGGTGCTAGCCGGATTGCTTCGCGACTCATGGAAATGGGATTCGTGCCTGGCACTGCGGTTCAGGTATTACGGAGGGCTCCGTTTGGTGGCCCGATTCAGTACCGCATTCATGGCGTCTCTATCTCGATGCGAATCGCCGAGGCGGCCTGCATTTCGGTAACGAGCGACACCGCATGGGCAGAAGCTCATCCCGCTGTACCAGTCGGTGCGCTGCAGCTTACCGCCACTTGATGGACGGAGTCGAGCGACGTGTATTTTCTGGACAATTGCAATCACATTCCGTTGCTCAGCGCTGATTTGATCGAGGACATGGAAAAACTGCGTTCTCGTTTCGCGGTATTGCCGTGACTGCCCCTTCGCCTTCAATCCGCTCTGCTCATACCCGCCCGGCGCGAGTCGCACTGATCGGCAATCCGAATACCGGCAAGAGCACACTCTTCAACGCCTTGTCGGGTATGCGTGTTCGCACGGGGAATTACCCTGGCGTCACAGTCGAGAAACGCATTGGTCGCACGCAGTGGTCGGGTCGCGATATCGAACTGATCGATCTGCCGGGAACGTACAGCCTCTCTCCCAAGTCGCCTGATGAAATGGTCGCCGTTCAGGTGTTGACCGGTTGTTGCGACGAACCGAAACCAGATCTGATCGTGTGCATCTGCAACGCTTCTGCGCTGGAGCGAAATCTGTATCTGGCGACGCAGGTGCTGGAGGTCGATTGCCCCGTCATTCTGTGTCTGAATATGTGGGATGCGGCAGTTCGCGCGGGGATCAAGATTGATACAGAGTCTCTGGGCCGCGAACTGGGAGTGCGTGTCGTGGCGACATCGGCGACTCGAGGTGAAGGGCTGACCGAACTCAAGACCGCCGTTATGGAATCGCTGGCGATCGCCGAGGCCGGCGCTGGCGCATCACTTCGAGCAACTCCGGCTGCCGCCCGGATCCTGTCTGGCCCGGTTGCCGTCGAGATTGATCGGCTGGAGGAATTGCTTGCCAAGCTCGGGATTCCGGAGGCGAAGCGTTCGCCATTCCTCGTGGCGCGCAGTCTGCTTGATCCTGGAGGCTCGGTGGAGTCTCTCCTGACCGACGACGCCGGATCAACGTACACCGAAGCACTCGACGAATCGCGGAAAGTCCTTGTTGCGGCAGGCGATGGGATCCCAGGTGTTGAAG
>JAYTAK010000788.1:0-7730 GCA_043737515.1 Candidatus Kuenenia sp.
CCACTGCGTACTCGTTAATCATCCGAACAGGTCCTCCTCGCGTTCTCGGAAGAAACCTTTTGGCCATTGGTCAATGAATTCGCCTGCACCATTGATTCGAAGTCGCTTGATCACCGTTCCATCGCCTAGGTTATCGACCCACAGCACGCAAACATCGTCTGGCTTAACGGGAGGGATATTTCCTGTCGGCGGCAGATCACCTTCAGTTGTTTGCCGAATGCGGCGTAGGATGCGAAGAATGAGATGCTCGCTGTGTGTTTCGAGGAGCAAAAGGCACCGATCTCGAAAAGGAAGTGCCTGGAGGAAAATATCTCCCAAGCGAGCTTGAATGGAGGGATGCAGATGCAACTCGGGTTGTTCAACGGCGATCATCCCCGAAAAACCGAGGCAGGCCACCAAGACCGGAACGACCTGGGTAATCCCTTCACCCACGTTTTGAAACGGAAGCAACGCTTCACTGGAGACCGGCTTCAAGCTTAGGGTTCGCGTGGATGCCAAATTACAAAAGACCGCCTCAAACTCATCGACGCAATCAGAAATGCTCTTAGAATCAGACATCCGCACTGCAAGTGACTTCAGTGAATTCTCATCGACGATCTTGGCCTGAGCTCGAATGAGGCAATAACCGGTGTTGAGAAAGGCTTCATCCGACAACCATGACGATATCTTATCGACGCCACTCTGCTCGCAAATTAGAAGTGTACTCCAACCCGCACCGCCGTCTCGCCATGACGTCATCTCCCGCGAAGTTTGGGCAGTTAACGAGCGTGGAACATCTCGCCGCTTCGGGCCAATACCCCGAAAATCAGACAATCGATCCTTGATTGCCAAAATACTACCGCGGATTAGTCTGTCTACGACGCTATTTCGCAATCGAGTTTCGATTCGATGTAGTTGGTCGTCATTTACAAAACGGCGACGGAAGCTCGTTCCATCTGAGTTCTTGAAACGAAGTGGCGTGCTACCAACAGGGAGTGCGTACCAGCAGTTTTCCAAAATGTGCGTGTCTCGCATTTCGGAACCGCCGATTTCGTCGAGTAACTCAAGCAATGTCAAAGATTCGGAACTGATGCTTTGGTGCAAACGATCTCCGAATTGACTCCATTGCCCCACTGCTCGCCATTTTTCCGTTTGGTCGTCGAACACTAATAGTACAATATCCTCATCCCCAGAGTCCCCGAAATCAAAATCCTCTTCTTCATCTTCATCCTGCGCGGGTACTCCAAAGAGGTCGCGAACCGACGAAATTGATGTCATTAAAAGTATGCCGGAGGAGGGAAAGTCGTCAGCGCCATTCTCGGCGAATGGGCAACACGTCCCGCGTTGCAGAGGAGTGAAAGGCAGAGAATTCATTGTTATGCAGAATTTGTGATCCAGTGCCTTTAACGTATCGTGTAATGATTGCTGTCCTTCACCAACACCAAAGCAGATCGCAGTTCCGTCGAAAGAGACCAAGTATTCCAGTGTTCTATTTACCCACCATAGTTCAGGGGACTTTGTCAGTCTGTGTGCCAGACGAAACTCAGTTTTGGCACGTCCGCCTCGAAACGCCACACTGCAGAATTCATGGTCATCAAAACTGATTTGCGTGTGTGTCACGATGGGGGCGCGCCGCTGCCTTGTTGCCGCCGAATCTGCAGTTCGACTTTAATCGAGGTTAAGTCTTGCCCGGCAATATTATACTTTGGGATCTCAATGGGATTACCCTTCAAAAAACGCCTGCCCAATTCCTTTTCGACAACGTTTTGTGATTTCTCTCTGAATAGTTCCAGATCGTCCGGGTCGATTGGGACCCTTTCCAACAATTCACCTGGATGCAGCCGAATTGCACATCCGATCGAAATATGGTCACTGCAAAATCCCCGCGAATCGCGGTGCACAAGATTTTCGAAACCGCCGAGTTCGGTCGTCTTGCTGGTTGCGGAAGCAAAAGCCGGATCGCAGTCGAGATTGTCGAGAATCTCCCGAAGATAGAGTAATGCGTGAAGCACCGAGCTCTTCCCTGCACTGTTTTCACCAAACAGCAGCGTGATCGGTCTTAGCGGGATGTGCTGGCGTTTGCCGATGCCTTTGAAGTTTTCGATCCAGAGATCGGTGATCATGTGCGGGACTCAAAGACTTGAAGGAACTGAAGGGCTGAGGATGCCGGGGCGGCACGAGGGACGACGGATGTGGGATTCTCGTGAGTCGGACAGGAATGTCCAACCTACATGGGAAAGATTACAACGCACCGACTCGCAGGCGGCTGCCGTCGCAGTACCACATTGTTTCCAGACAGTAGGCTCGCTGAGCTGGTAACGTGTTCAATGATTTCGCTGGCGGACAGGCCATGAACAGCAGCGGTGGACGCAGCCCGGCTTCTGCAAGGTCCTTCCGGAACGAATTCAACAGCTCCGGGCGATCATTGTGTGTCCACGAGGATCCTTTCAGGCCGCGTGCGTGCTGTGTTCGAAACGCCGGATCGACAAGAATGATGCCGGCAATCGGACCTTGAAACCGCGGTGACCTGCTGAGCGATTCCAGTCTCTCCATCCGGGTGAACCAACAATTGCCAGTTCGCCAGAACATATTCGCCTCTGAGTTTGCGTCGATCTGCCGAGTCTCGATGCCGTGCTGAACGGCATACCACCAGCGAGCGAGATCGATGGAACTGAGCACCACAACCCAGGGACCCGAATATTCGGTCTCCGCCAGTTTGAGTAACCGCTCATGAATCTTGTCCGGATGCTCGCAGTTTGCGATGAGCACACCCACCTGGTCGTCGTCCAGTTGTTTCGCGACTTCTGCCGTCAGTTGAAAGTCGCCGATCTTCTTGTCGGTGTCTCGTGCGATACGAATGACCCGGATTGCCGGAAACGGATAAAACTGTCCCATCGCATCGCGCTCTGTCGAGCCTTCAAAATCTGTAGGTTGGACATTCTTGTCCGACACGCCTGTCATCGGTGCTGTGATCATGGGGAGGATTCCTGAATGAAATAGGTTGAGTGATTCGTAGGATGGACATTCATGTCCGTCGTGTAAGTTTTATCGATGCTCGGGCAAGAATGCCCAAGCTACATGGATGAGAGGGACTTTAACCGGCGATGGCTGTGTTCATCTTTGTGCCACAGTTGGGGCAGAAACGATCGTTGACCTTGACCGCCGAACTGCAGACGGTGCAATTGATTCCCGCTGTTTGTTCGAGTGTCGCTGACCAGTCTCCGGTGATTGTTTGTTGTCGAGGTGACTCCGACTGAAACACTGTCAACAGTGACCCGAGTATCAGTCGCGCATCATGCTTGCTGGCGGGGCGCTCTTTGTTCGGATTCGCCACGCAGCTAAGGAAAAACAAAGGTGTCAGGAACCGAATACGCCAATATTGCTAGAAACGGTTCCTGACACGAATGGCACTGTCACGATCGGATGCTGAGGGAGTTGCGTGGCGTGGGAAGGAGCTCTCTGCTTCTCCAGTCGCATGTAGGTCTCGCAGAATCGCGCCAAAAGAGTCAGTTTTATGATCACGACAGTGCCATTCGTTCCTGACACCTTTTTCCTTC
The DNA here is from genome assembly GCA_043737515.1 of Candidatus Kuenenia sp. Taxonomy (GTDB): domain Bacteria; phylum Planctomycetota; class Planctomycetia; order Planctomycetales; family Planctomycetaceae; genus SXXK01. The sequence continues at coordinate 3,537 of JAYTAK010000788.1, forward strand.
CTGCGGATATGCCCGCAGGATCGCTCCAGTCCGTAGGATCGGTAAAACCGGATTCCACCGGCTGAAATGTTTAATGAAAATCCCTCTGGATTGAATTCAAGATTGAGAACAAACCTACATTTGGGAGTCGCGATTCATCCGTGTGGAAAGTTAAACAAATATATAAACAGCAGACTCCCGGAGGGCTTATCATGTCTGAGTCCACGACCTTCCCCATACAGACACTCTCCGAGTGGGATGAATTCCTACTGAGCCAGCGTCCCGAAACCGGCTTCAAACAGTCCACATGGTGGACTGATTTTCTTCGGATCCGCGACTGGAGCGCCTTCACGGTCGCTGTCCGGAATTCGGGAGAGATCATCGGTGGAGCGAATATTCATCGAAACGCATTCGCCTCTGGAAAATGCTTTTACTATCTTCCTCACGGACCTGTTTTGCCCACAGATGAGTGTGACGCCAAGGATGTCTTCGAGGCGCTGCTTGAGTACATCAATGAGGAGCGGCGAAACGATGTGGATGTTGTAAGTCACTTGCGAATCGAGACGCTTTGGACGGAGAAGCCGGATTTTCTGACGCGGTTTCCCGAGGTGCGGAGCTGGATGGACGCGCGACGAACTCTCGTGGTTGACCTGACTCAATCCGCAGAGCAGCTCCTCGCACAGATGAAGCCGAAGGGGCGGTACAACGTCCGCCTGGCAATGCGGAAGGGCGTTACCATCATTGAAGATGCGAGCGAGCAGGGTGTCGAGGATTTTCTGACAATTTATCGCGAGACATTCGATCGCCACAACCTTCGCGGTCACTCGCGAAAGTATTTCCGTGAACTATCGCACCGGCTGTTGGACTCCGATCGCGGGACGATCCTGTTTGCTGAATTTGAGAGCCGACGGATCGCCACGATGATGCTGATCTGCTTCGGCGACACCGCCACATACAAATATGGTGGGTCACTGACGACCGATCGTCAAGTGATGGCCCCATTTCTCATGCACTACGAGGCGATGTTGAAGGTCAAGGAACGCGGGCATCGCTGGTACGACTTCTACGGTATCTCCCCGGCCAGCGAACCCGACAATGATTGGGCCGACTTCAGTTCGTTCAAGCGCAAGTTTGGCGGCATCGAGCGAGTTTACATTCCGGGGGTGGACGTCATTTACGATCGTGCAGCCTACGAGGCCTATCGCAACCGATGAGCTGAGTGAAAACTTTCAATCATCCAGTTGGTCCGTCGTGGACTGGATCACACGAAAGACCCCTCGACAAACCTCAACAGACAGATTCAAAGAATGTCAAAATTAACCGAGTTCAGCGTTGGCGTCCTTGATGACTCCCTTCCGACCCCGTTCTTCAACGCTCTGGTCCGCGCCGTCCGGGAAGTCGGGACCGAACGGCTTTCGAATAATGGGAGCTACACCACGACCTTTTGGTTCCCGCGCGGCGACCAGCCGCGGAACATTGCTGAGGCGGCAATTGTTCATCTCTCGCAAGAAGTCGAGCCAGGTCCGGAGTGCATCGGCTTTGAGTGGTGGCTAGGGCGGCTTCGATACGGCAGCGATCTTCAGATGCACTTTGATCGCGATCTGGCGCTCAGGCAGAAGACCGGGAAGTCGGTTCATCCCCTGATCGCGAGCGTACTCTATCTCAATCAGTATCCGTCCGCGCCAACCGTTGTGTTCGATCAGGTCCTCGCAGAGGACGGACGGACACGAATTCCGGCGAAAGCGGAACATGCAAAATCAGTCGAGGCGGTCTCCAACAGGTACCTTATCTTTCCGGGCACGCTGCTTCACGGCGTTGTGCACGACCCCAAAGCGCCCAAGCCGGACATGGTCGAGCGGAATGCAGAATTCGCCCTCGACCTGCGCTTCACGCTGCTGGTCAACTACTGGCATCGCCGCCCGTTGGAACCGATTTGCGTCGATTACGACGGCACCATCTATTCAGCCCTGCGTGATGCTCTTTATTGTTCGGCCTGAGATGCGTGCGGTGGGGCGGCACGGGTGAAGGTGTGGCGCATGGAGATATGAGAGTTTACGATCTTTAGTTGGGTGGCACAGGCGGACAAGCCGACCAGTGCCACCCCTTTGAAAATCCTTCGCTCTCATTCTTCCAGACAACAATTCCGGTTCAATCCTCGGCCGTGCCCCCCGTCCGCACCCGTGCCACGCCGCCGTCGCCAGTGTTACCCGTCGATGATCAGCAATCGTTTCAAGGGAGAAACAAAGGTGTCAGGGAGAAACAAAGGTGTCAGGAACGAATGGCACTGTCACGATCGGATGCTGAGGGAGTTGCGTGGCTTGGGAAGGAAAACTATGCTTCTCCAATCGCATGTATGTCTCGCAGAATCTCACCAAAAGAGTCAGTTTTCTGATCACGACAGTGCCATTCGTTCCTGACACCTTTTGTGCTCCTACGCGCGTTTGCAAGCGTCTGCTCAGAACCGTCAGCCGAGAATTGCAGTAAGGGAAGCATCATCGATTGGAAATCAGGAATTGTCATAACAGGGGGCCGATTTTCGTCGTGTGACGAGGAAAACTGTGGGAGGCCGAAAAATGAACCGTGGTGCTGCTGTCGTTCTGAATCTTCCTGCCAACCATTTTTCTGCCATTCGCTTTCGGATGGATGATGAGACCCCACACAAGAATGTCCAAGGTAAATGAATCTCCACTGGCGCTCAAGACAGTTATGACCTCAAGACGCTGGCTGCGAATCGAAGAGTCAGAATTCTTCGCATTTGCGAGGCGACGTTGGAGCGTGGAGGAACCGCCGAGTCGCGACGGGCAATCTGCTCACGGATCAATCTGTGGATTCGACCTTTGTTCCAGCCAGCGTTTGAACGACGTTTGACTTTCACCGGATGTCTGACCTGCAAGCAGATTCGCCACGCTGATGTCTTCGTCGAGATCCGGCCAATGAATTCCGCGTCCATTGCCGATCAGCCGCCAATGACTTCGCTCCACCGATGTTCCATGCGAGAGGCGAGGATACCACGCAACCGGAACCGAGATCATTCGCCCATCGGACAAATTGACAGCCAGAACATCGTCGCTGACGTTTGCGTCTGTGGCCTGCGGGAATTGAGTTTCAACCGTTGAAGAATTCATCCCAGCTTGCCTGTAACTTGTGTTGATGTTTGATTTTCAGTTCTTCGATCCTGTTGACTTCGTCCGGCGAGAAACCATGACTTCGCGCGAACCTGACAGGGTCGATCCAAAATTTCGCCTCAAAAAGCTTTGGCGTTCGACATGCACATGCGGTGGCTCATCTCGATCTCCAGCATAGAAGAAGAATCGGTATGGGCCGGTTCGGAAAACTGTGGGCATTTCTTTATGTTACGATTATATCCATGCTTCTGCAACACCGCACGACGTGCCTGAATCTTGATCATCGGAAGGACTGGATTCCCGATCGGCTGGAAGTTCTGGCGGGGATTTTTGCGGTGGATGTCATGGGGTTTGCCGGATTGAACAATCACATGCATGTGGTCGACAGGGTCAACGGGGACACGGCACCTTGTTGACGGTTGGGGCAAGAACGGTGGGGCAAGAACGGGGACACGGTGCGTGGGCGTGGACTTAAGCGATTTTTCGCCACGTTGGGGCTCGTCCCCGGCGAGCGATGATCAGCACCAGATTCGATGTCTGGAATGCGTTTTCGCCACTGCCGGAGCTTGTCTCCGGAGAGCGCTGATCAATGGAATCACGACCCCATGCGGGCCAAGACCCCATCCGTCTTGCACGGATGGTGAATAATAAGATGAGACTCGCGACCGAAGAGGCTGCACGCCCAATAGGAACGACAGGCGTCGCACCATGCTTTCGATCTTTTCCACTATCCGCACGAGGCGGATGGGGTTGTCGTGCGTGTCGGGATCGTTTCTAGCTCACCATCTTTGCTCACCGATCCGGGCAAGCGGCATGGGGTCGTGAAGATACGGCTAGGGCATTCTGAAAGAGGCGTTGTTTGATGTGAGACGCCGAACCGGACCAGAAACTCGCCGTTGGCTCGGGATGCACAAAAAGAGCCTGGTTTTCTCGGTTCAGCGACAAATTAAGTGCGCCGTACTGAATTGTGTCTAACCAAATTGCAGGTACGTAAGCCTGAAAGGCTTCTGGAATATAGCCTGGGGCAAGTGAAGTCGCTCCCGCGACAAACGCCGCCCCAGGTCAGAATTTAATAGTGTGTTTGTACCCT
>JAYTAK010000789.1:0-3389 GCA_043737515.1 Candidatus Kuenenia sp.
TCGACCTCCCAGAGTTTTCATGTGCAGTTCGATGGCCGCATGTTTCTGCGATTCGCTGCCGAAGATCTTGGCCACCACGCATTCCATTTCGCCGCGAAAGCCCAGATCCAGCAGCCCGGAACACCATACTGTCAGAGCGTCGCAGGCGGTGATCAGTCCTGCCAGTTCGCCAATCCGACGCTGCACAAGTTCACGCTCAGCGATGACAGCCCCGTACGTGCGGCGAAAACGAGCCCACGGGAGCATATCGGCCAGCATCATCCGCATCGTGCCCGCGGCATTCGCGCAGAGAGCGATTCTTCCGCGATTCAATCCGTGATAGGCAACGGTCAATCCGTCGCCGTCCTTTGGCACTAATCGATTAACAACCGGGACGCGGAAGTCGCGGAAGATGATGCCGTGATTATGAGCGTGTTTCAGTGCATGCAGGCCGTAGTTCTTCAATTGGAAATGTGCGTTCTCTTCGCGCGGCAGCTCTGCGATCAGCACGGCGGGCTCCTGTTCGATCAGGCACACAATGCCAATCATGCGTCCGGGACGAACGTTGGTGATGAAAAGTTTTTCTCCGTTGACGAGATAGTCATCGCCGTCACGCGTCGCCGTCGTTCGCAGCGCGGTCAAATCTGTCCCTGCGCAAGGTTCGGTGAGTGCGAATGCCGAAAGACTTTCGCCACTGGCGAGGAACGGCAGCAAGCGGGCTTTCTGTTCGCGCGAACCGAAGGTGATCAGCGGATCAACAGCTCCGATACAGCCATGCACCGAGGCCAGCCCTGCAATGGTCGGGTCGAGCATCGCCATTCTTGTGATGAACTGCGAGAACTGTGTGAATGTCGCGGCACTGCCGCCAAATTCCGGATCGACTCTATGTTGATTAGTCCTTAAACAAGCCAACCGTTGATGCGTTGACGTCGGAGTCCGGTTTCCAAAGGCGCACATCGTAGTCACCGGTTGACTTTTCTGTCATATAGGCAACCTCACGGCTGCCGCAGCCGTACGCCAGGTAATCGCCGTCTGCAGACAATGCGAGGTTTCCGACCTGTCCGAAACGGTCCCGCAGGACCGATAGTGGTCGCCCTGTAACAAGATGCCTGATTGTGACCATTTCATCGGGTTCCGGATCCTTGTAACGGTTGATAACTATGTCGCCCGTGACGAGGAGATTTCGTTTCTCGCAGACCTGTGCCGTGACAGCCCAGACCTCAAAGGATTGCCTCGTGAATCTGTACACAACTTCATCAGTCTCCGCGTTAAGGACTTCATCACCTGAGATGATCAACGGGTTGTTGCCGGATCGGAGAAAGACCATTCCATTCAGGCCACCAGATCGACGGGTGATTTTGCCCGCTGGCCACCATGTCATTTGCCGTTCGTGGGAACGCAGCAGGACTTGTTCGCCAGAGCGCGACCAGATCAGAGATGTGATCGGGCCCATGATGTTTGAATTCCTGCACTTTTCATCCGGCGCGGAAAGCTTCCAGATTCTCGAATGCTCTGAGTAGTTTCCGCCAGCAGCCAACTGTGAATCATCAGGGGAGAAGGCGAGTGACAGGACTCCGCCGTTTCGTGAAACCGGGTCTGGATGTTTGGCACGATCGGATCGCTCGGCCTGCGAAAGAACACGCATATCACGGTATGTCAGACTTTCACCGTGCTCCAGCATCCAGACTCTGACGGCTCCTGCAGCCATTCCGCAAGCTAGAGTCTTTCCATCTGAAGAGATGGCAAGCGATGTCACCGGATGCAGGCCACCAATGATCTGGATCTGCTTTGCCGCTCGAACGTCCCAGAACCGTATCGTTCCGTCCAGGCTGCCGCTCACCACATGACGTCCATCTGGCGTGAAAATAACGCTGGTGATGAAATCTGTGTGTCCTTTAAGACGTCTTACGGACGAATCCGAGGAGTCAATGCAACCTGGCGGCTGATCCTCGGTCGGAAATTCGTTCGGCTTCAGTTTCAGTAGAAGGTGTGGCGTTGCAAAGATGTCATAGCTCGTAGCTTGCACCTGCGGCTGTTTGTTTTCAGCATCCAGAAAGAGCTGCCTGGCACTGACGCGGACCCATTTGCCTTGGTTCTTCATCGTGAGCATGCTGAAAACAGATGCTGGAGTTTCGGTGCCGACCACGCTGACGCGGCCAGGTGGTGCATCTATTGGCTTTGATGCGACTGAGAGGTATTGCCCCGTGCTGTTCTGGAGGAATGCCTCACTGAAATCCGGCTTTAGCCAATGTACCGTAAACTCTTCCGGATCAGCTCCGTCCGCGTGTCGAACTGAGATGCCTCCCTCTTCGTCACTGTACCACGACCCTCGCGATGGCGTTTGAATTGTGAACTTCTCGGCTGGCGGTCGCGGAACCGCGTCCAGAAGGTGTGAGTTGTGTGTGACCCGGAGTTGGTCCTCCTTCACTGAGAAATTAACCGTGTTCCCAAGTGCGTGGTCACCGCCCTTCACCTGGATTGATGTCGTACTCGTGAACGATTTCCAGGTCGCGACGAACTCATGACGACCCGCTCTCAACGTCAGCGGACTAGCCGAATCCTTAAAAGGCGTGCCATCGACCAGCACCGAGATCTCCGGGTTATTCCTTCGAACGGAGATCTCACCGGTGTTCGTCATCCAGAATCTGTACAGTCGTTCGGCACCAATCCCCATCCCGAAAACGACCAACAGGCAGAACACGGTCGTTCGTGGGCGGATGGCGAATCGAGCAGGTGTCTGTGGCGAATTCATAGCGATGTTGGAGTGTCGCAAAAGTCTTGGGGAACCGGCTATGCGGCATTTTTATCATTTGTCCGACTGGCTGGCAACTGCGTCCGAACGGACAGGAAGTCACAACTTGCGGGCTGGTGTCACTGACGAGAATTGCGAACGGTGATTTGAGTGAACTGCCATTCTCTCATTATGGGAGGAGCGGCCGGTGTGAAGGCGATTGTCTTTCCATCCGGCGACCAGTCGATACCCGTGATGTACCAATTGCGGAACTGAACGAGAAACGGAAACTCCGGATCGAGTTTCATTCGATCGACAAACAGCATGCTGGATCGAGTCCGTTCAGGAGTGAACGCTGGAAAGGTCACCGTCCCGGCATCCGGGGTCATCGAGATATCTTCGGGGAAGTACAACGGGCTTGAGAACACGGTTTGAATGGAGTGAAGACCTGACGAAATCAGAATTCCGTCGCTTCCGACAAAGCAAGTGAGTCATTTGTACGACATGAGGATAGGCGCCGGAGTGACATCTTCAAGCCCTGGGAAACTGCGTTCAGCGACAATTGCCCCCAGGCCTGTCAGAGCCCGCAGGTGGCGGTCTGTCGCACGGCGACCGAGCAACTGATTCGTCAGCGATGTGGCCAGAATGTCGCCTGCCTGCTGGATCGTCGGGTTTTCGT
>JAYTAK010000790.1:0-7723 GCA_043737515.1 Candidatus Kuenenia sp.
TGGACGCCGATGCTGGTCAGCTTCGTCTTGACGTCTTCCAGCTTGTAATGACGGATAACTGCCTCAAGCTTTTTCATGATCTCTGCCTCGCCCCTTCACATCAATTGGCTGAACACATAAATTGCTTTCGCCCGACAACACGAGGCGAAAAACACAAGGAATCTTGTACTTCACAACTCTCAGAAAGACCAGCCATTCCGTGACTCAGACTTCAAAAACCCGCTCAAGCGGTTTTTCAAAGCGTACGTCGCATTCCCTGTACAAAGCCTGAGCACAGCAACTACTATGCCGCACGCTAACCGCCTCTGATGTGCCCTCGTGGCGTCCTGAAGGTGCCTTATTTGCAGGCAACGTGCCTGTTCCGTAAACATCCGCCTGTCTTGCAATGGTTGAAAAAGGTGTCTGGAACTCTCCGGCATCAGATTATTGCGGAGTTTTCTGATGCCTCCAAAGTTCCAGACACCTTTTTCAACACCCGTTGATAAACTTCGTTCTCAGCAAGGTTCGGCCTCAGTGACGGGCAAATCGCAAAGTAGCCGTCACGCTCCGCCGTGATGAGCCTCAAACAGGGCCACATGAATGAAGCTCCCGCGCTGATTGTCCTTCAGTCCCATGCAACGGCGATGATCGTGGAACCCTGACTCGATTGATGAATGTCGATTGACAGATGCTCATCAGGACGGAGCGTGATGGCTACTTTGGGTTGCGGGCGAAGCCCGCGCTGGGTACTTATGCTTTTCACGATTCTGATCGCACTTGCAGGATTTGTCGCCGGACGAATTGCAGCCGTCTGGGCCGCGTCCTCGATCGATCCGTCGATCCGCACCGGACTTCGAACATGCGCGTCCTGCAATCAACAGTTTTCACTCGTACGGCAACTTCTGACGCTGGCCTTTCCGATGAAGTGCCGCAGTTGCCGACGGACAGATCGCTGGTGGCCGATCGCCGCTTCTCTTTTGACCGGTGCTGCTTTCGGACTGCTGACATGGCTTCTGTTGCAACAAGGTTGTCAGACGGTCACTGAAGTACGCCCGGCGATGGAACTCTGGCAGACTCGGTTGCCGTTTCACCTTGTGTTTGTCTTCCTGCTGGTGACCGCAACAATCGCAGACTTGCTGGACTACGTCATCCCGGACAGCATTGTCGCTCCCGGCATTTTCATCGCACTTGGATTCGCCACCCTCAGCGGTGAGCTGCAGTTGATTCATGTCTGGGTTAACTGGGATTACGACTTCGTAATGCTCTACGGCCCGTATCTTCCGGAATGGATGAAGCAGCATCAGCATCTGCATGGCTTTGTGTGGAGTCTTTGCGGACTGCTCACCGGTGCGGGACTGATGTGGGCGGCGCGCATCGCCGCGCACCGGATTCTGGGAATGCCGGCGATCGGTTTCGGAGATGTCACGCTCATGGCGATGATCGGTGCCTTTATGGGCTGGCAGCCGACACTGTGCGTGGTCGCCATCGCGCCGCTTGTCGGACTTGGGCTGGGTCTCGGAGGCCGCATCGTCACTGGTCGCAGCTTCGTCGCCTTTGGCCCCTATCTGTGCATCGCCGCGTATCTCGTGCTCTGCACCTGGCACATGCTGTGGGAAGGCCTTCAGCTCAAGATCATCTTCAGCCACTGGCCCACCGTCACCGGAATGGTGGCAGGCTCCTTCATCGCCTTCTGCATGCTGCTGGTGGGCTTAAGGATTTTTCGAGCCGTGCCCGCCGAACGGCTTCGATGAAGCTTGGCGATTAGAACCCAAGACAAAACCGCTCTTCGTAGCTGGATTGAGGGGTGGCCGGGGGTGGAGGCGCTAGCCCGAAACCCAGGGGCTTCCTTCGCTCCGCTCAGTCCAGCCCCGGCCACCCGATCCATCAAAGCAAGGGTGACAGAGCATTAGTTTGTCGCCTTCAGAATCGGTCGCAACAGGTTTCGAAAGTTTTCACCGAGAATCAGTTTCTTGTCTCGCTCGGAAATGTCCGCGCCGATGACTTTCCCGAGTTCGGTGCCAAGCGACCGCGATGGCAGGTGACTGCCGAAGATGATGCGTTCGGCACCAAGGTCGCGGACGGCCATTTCAATGAAACCTGCAGTGGCGTCGAAACCGGAAGTTTCGACCAGAATGTTGGGCGAATTCCGCACGGCGCGAATGCCGCGTTCCCATTCACCGCCAGCATGAGCACAAACGAACTTCTGCTCTGGATGTCGAGCGGCGAGTTCTGCCAGCTCGGATGGCGTCGATTCACCGGGCTCTTGTTTTCCGCCGGTCTTAAACCACGTATGCTGCACAATGACTCCGTTCAGCTCCGCGATCCGCTCAACCAATGGGTTGAAGTTGGGATGTGTGCAAGTCATTGCACCAGGACCGCTGCCGGGGAAATAAGCGCCGAGCATCGCCCCGTCGCGCAGCCAGCGGTTGATGGCATCGAGCGACGCGGGAACATTGTTGGCATTGAGCTGAATCATGCCCAGCAGCAGATCAGGCCAGCGCTCCAGCGGTTTCAGAATCACTTCCGGACGCGAGCGGGCCAGTTCTTCATATTCAGCATCATTCGTCGTGCCTGTGCCCACATGCGGGAAGTAACACAGTTTCTCGAACTGCCCCTTGCTGATGGCAGGCAGCGAGCGCTCAATGTCAGTGATCAGCCCGCTGCTTCCGTCCGCACCTGGATGCGAATAAGCCGGTGTGAAGTAGGAATCCCAGATACGGTATCCTTTCAGTTGCTCTGGTGAAGGTAACCCGAGTTGGATGTCGGCAGGATTCATACGGTGGCGTTTCCAAACAATTGCCTGGCGTTTTCCGAAAGTAAGGCACGCAGCGATACTTCGTCAAGCAGCCCGGATTCGTGGACTCGGATCAGGGCGGCTTCCGGAATCAGAAACGGTGCATGGCTCCCGAACAGCACTCGACCTGGCGGAACGCCTTGCACAAGCTGCGGAACTCCGTCCGTTCCATCCACACGCGACGTATCGAAGAACACGCCCGGAGTCTCGGCAAGTTGCAACAACAACGGAGGCCGCAGGTTGTGGTTGAGAATCTGCACACGGGCTCCGGGTATGACTTTCAACAACTTGACGAGAGGAGCAAAGTTCACCTCCGGAACATGTACCAGCGCATGCTGTGTGCGTGTGTCTTCCATCGCAGCCGCGATCTGAATGAAGCGTCCTGCGGTCGTCGCAAGTTCCACAAGGCGATGGAATCTCGGATCGTCCAGCGTGTATCCGTGGTAATTCGGGTGCAACCGAATTCCGGGCATGTCGTGTTCCTCACTGCATTGGCGAAAGTCGTTTTCCCAGTCCGGCAGTTCCGGATTGATTGAGCCGACAGCAATCAGCTCCGCGCGATTTCGACATGCATCGGCCAGCCGCTGGTTCACTCCGGCGATATCGCGATGCAGAATCGCTTCGAAACTTCCGGCCCAAGCCTGAGCGATTCCGAGGGATCGCAGTTTCTTCACAAGGGAATCCGGATCGTCGAGCGGCAGTCGCCGAAACGGCCAGCGGAAGAGGCTGATGTTGGTATCGATAATCCGGAAACGCGGCTGTTCGTCGTCTGCGGACCGCGCCGTTGTCGGCCGCAGTGCAGAAGCCATCCCGGCCGAAACGGCAATTGCAAGAACCTTACGACGATGCATCATGGTGGGCTCATCTGACAAAGTAAGAGGCCAGCGAGGAATCGCGGCTGCGCCGCTCGCCTCAGACCAATGGATTGTAATGATGGATTCGCCGGACATGAAGATGACTTCCGACAATCCGGGCCGCACTGGCTGATCGGCACCTCACCGACGTATAACCCGGCGTACTGCGGCACGTTGCGATTTGGAAATTGACAGATCAGTCCAACCAACGGCTGAGATCCAACGGAGGAATGAAGTGATGACAATTGTAAAGCGACTGTTGTGCTGGACCGGGCTGCTCTGGAGCTTGCTCACGCTCCGCGCGAGTGCAGAGACGATCTTTGTCGAAGCGGAAACGATGCAGCCGTCATCGAGCGGCTGGATGGCGTCGAGCAATGATCAAACCGGGCGGGCATCGCGGACCCAGACTCTCTGGGGTGCGGATGGGGCGGGCGATGCAGTGGCCTCAAAGACCGTGCGTGTGAACGAAGCCGGGCGGTATCGAGTTTGGGTGCGGTACTTGCAGGTCGCGGCGTGGCGCGGAGCGTTTCAACTGACGGTCTCCGTGGATGACACGCAACTCGCGGCCAGGACGTTTGATCTGGCCGCTCTGCCCGATGTGGCCGACTGGGAATTTACATGGCAGTCGCTGGATGCGGATTTGCCGGCGGGTGACGTGACACTGTCGTTGAGCAAGCACGAGCAGAAGAACTGCGTCGGGTATGTGCGGCATGTGGACTGCATGCTGCTCACGACGGATCAGAAACTCGTGCCCGATCATCTGCTATTCGGGCCGCAAACGCTGGTGCGAGTCACGATGGGCGAAGGTTATGACCGGCCGGTCTACCTGCATCTGTTCGCGGACCATTATCGCTCGCCGTGGTACGCGCACTATGCGATCGGGCGAGACGGCATTCGCGCGGAACTCGCGCCGCCGACTGACCAAATGCTGAAGCCGGGCGATGTCACGCCGTGGTGCAATCTCACGCCGACGGTCTATCAGGATTCGGGAGCCGCGCTGAATTTGTCGGTGAGGCATTCGTATCACGAGAAGGCGGCCCGCTTCCGAGCGAAGCTGGAGTTCGGGCGTGTTGCGCGTGGGATAGGCTTCCAGCCTGTCAGGTCTGCGAGCGATTCACGACAGGCTGGAAGCCTATCCCACCTTGACGACGTCGAAGTCATCAAGACGTTCGACGTCGAAGCGACGCCGAACGGGCTCGTCATCATCGCCCCGCCCGATTTGGAATCGCCGCAAAACATCGCGCTGCTCAAACGGGACCGTGAATTCGCGGACGAGATTGGCAAGCTGGCTGATGTGTTCGACTGGCCAACTCACGGACGCAAACCGATCAAGATTCCGTTTCTCGTTACGTCGAACATCGCCGGGTATGAGCTGCCGGTCGATGCTGCCGCGCAGGCTCGCGAGCAGAAGACGCTCGACTATTTCGGCTTCAACGGCGGGCCTGAGCGAATGTTGCACGGCGCGTGGCACATGCAGGACGACTCATACGCGCGGCCCGATCTTGACACGATGCGGTCGCGGGCGAAGCACGATTTCGAGGTGTTCGTGAAGTCGGGGCGCCAGCTCGACGACATTGCCGCCTGCATGTTGATGGACGAGCCGACCGGCCAACCCGCCGCGTTCATGGCAAAGGATGAGGCGTATCGCGACCGATTCCGCGATTGGCTCAAGGCGAAGTCGCTCACGCCGGAAGCTCTGCTGGTCGCGAGCTGGAACGACGTGCGGCCGGTCGTTGAAACCGAACGCGATCAGTTCCCCGCGCTGCATTATTTCACGCAACTGTTCCGCACGCGAGCCATCGGCGACTTCATGGCGGCGCAGCGAAAGATCCTGGAAGAGGTTCGTGGCCGATCGGTCCCGACCATGGTCAACTTCAGCGACGGCGCGACGTATCACGCCAACTTTTTCAGTCAGGGTATCGACTATTTCGAGCTGCTGGATGCCGACGATCAGAACGCGATCTGGGGCGAAGACTGGGCCAACAATTCTTCGACGTACCAATGTGCCGGGTTCAACGTCGCGCTGATGCAGGCGGCGGCGAGGAAACGCGGACAGACGGTCGGACACTACCTGATCGCTCACGCGGGACGTACGCCGTGGGACACAAAGACGAAGGCCGTCAGCGAGACTGCTCGCGGCGTGCGGATGTGGCAGAATTTTTCTTACGGCCCGAGCTGGGGCAGTCATGAAGGAGGTCCCCCGTCGCGCAGCCATTTGTGGTGGGGCCGGCCGGAACTCTGGCGAGCCAACGCGGAGATTTCACGGGAGATTGGAGCCGTCGAAGACTGGCTGCTCACCGCGAAACCCGCGCCTGCTGATGTCGCCATCCTGTACTCGTCGTCTTCCGACGCATGGACGATGTGGACGAACCTTGCATCCGGATTCGACCGTATGCACACCTGGCTGGCACTCGCACACGCTCAAGTCCCGACAGACATCCTGTCGGAACGAGATGTCGAAGCAGGGCTGCTGACTCACAAAGTCTGTTATCTCTCCGGCCCGAATCTGACTCGCGCGGCGGCCATCACATTGCGCGCGTGGGTCGAGTCCGGCGGCACACTGTTCCTCACCGCCGGAGCCGCCTCGCGCGACGAATTCAATCGCCCGCTCGACACGCTGACTCCGCTGCTCCCCGCCGAGCGCGCCGAGGCCGCAGACCTGGAGCCGTTTCAGAACTCCGGCAAATTCCTGAGCTACCTCAACCCGCAGGACACCGTGACGTGGGGTGACGAGCAGATGGAAGTACTCTCGGTAAAGCAGTCGCTGAAACCGCGTAGCCGAATTCATGAGAATTCGGGCCGAGCGACCAACGATACGAACTCTCACGAGTTCGGCTACGAACCGAAGATTCTCGCCACGTTCAAAGACGGCCAGCCTGCGGTCGTGAGCGGCCGCGTCGGGAAAGGCCGAGTCATCGTTTGTGGCTTCCTGCCCGCGTTGAGTTACATCAAACCCGCGCTGCTGGCGCGACTCCCGCTCGAACAAAAGCTCGACGCGCACCACGCCGCCGCGAAGCTCAGCGCCAGCGACAACAACGATCAGCCCGAAGCAACCAACGCGACGGCCAGCTCCGCACTCAAAGCCGCACCCGTCGAAGGGATCTCGCCCGCCGACCGAGAGTTCCTCGACCGTTCGCACAACCCGTGGGTTTACCCGGCTGGCATTCGTGAGCGACTGCTCACGCCGCTCCGTTCCGCCAGACTCGCGCCGTTTCTGATGTGCGACACGCCTCTCATCGACGCCGTCGAACTGCGCTGTGAGCAGGGAGTGTTGATCGCACTCTCCAACCACACGCTGCAACCGCTTGATCGCATCGAATTGCAATTGAAAACCGACAAGCCCGTTACGCGCGTCGAGTCGGTGCGGCTCGGTCCGATTCCCTTCGAGCGGCTTGAGGGCGGGTTGATCCGATTCGCATTGCCGCTCGCGGCCAGCGATTTTGTGACGGTCTCAACGAAGTAGTTTTGCTCCTCTTAACCACGTATTGATCAACCAATGCCGAAACAAACTCTCATCGAACGAATTGCTGTTCTCCTGACTCTGCTGGCTGGCATCGTCCCGTTGATCGCCATTGCCGCCGAAGGATCACCGGCGGTGGCGAAAACTGACTTGGCCGCCACTCCGATGAAGCCAGATTCCACGTCGATTGTCGTAACGGCCGGCGGACTATGGCAGCAGTTTTAAGTCTCACCCGGCCTCGACCACGAACGGCTCACCTACCACTCCGGCGGACGAAACTATCGGCTGACCGACGTGCATGCACGCATGTCAGGAAGATTCTGTCGTAGCCGATCAATTTGTCGGAGTCGGCAGTAGAATCGGAGGGTCGGAGGAGAAGGTGGCGTGGTGCTGGCGTCGATAGTTGAGTGGCGTTTGGCCGGTAAACTTTTTGAACCGCTTCACGAACGCGCTGTGGTCATAGAAGCCGCAGTCGATCGCAATCTGCGTGATGCCAGTCATCCCTTTCTTTAATGCCTCCATCGCGTGATACATGCGAACTTGTTCCACGAAGCCGTAGGCCGTCATCTTCAGTCGCTGCTTGAAGATCCGCATGAAGTGGCTGGCGGAAACTCCGCAGAGGGCGGAGAGTTCCTC
>JAYTAK010000791.1:0-3388 GCA_043737515.1 Candidatus Kuenenia sp.
GATGGCAAGATACCTGCCCTGCGACAAAAATACCCCCACCATCGTGCCGTTGACAGCAAATGAACGTCCCTGTCCTTCAGGAATGTCGCCGACTCGGGCAACCGTCTGAAACTCCTGCATGAGGCACTCGTCGTGATTTCAAAAAGTTGGTTGAATATTCTCTGGTTGAGTTTTGGATCGCCATCCTACAGTCGATTCTTTCGGCAACAACCGACTGCGAATGCTCTGCGGGCTGAATTTGATCGAGAATATGCGTTAAACCAGGATGTTGATTTTTCGCACAGCCAATCGCCCTCATCGCCACATTCTTCTCATTCTATTCAATCTTCCCGTGATATTCTTCTTCACCAGACGGAAGTCGTATGGCTTTCGGTCAGGAAATCGCTGAACAGCGATGAATATCTTTGGAGTACCGAGGTCAGCCTCGATACTCTCCTGATGACTCGGAATGATGCCGAGGGCTCACTGATCAGAGGTCCGCGAATGGATGTGCCGACTTCCGGATGATTGTGGAGATTCACACATGCGGATGCGTTCTGTTTTACTCACATTGGCTGCGTTTTTCGCGGTGCCGGTTTCAGTGTCCGCGGGGCTTTGCGGAGTTCCGTCGTACAATTGCTGTCCGACCGTGGCCTGCGCACCGGCTTCCTGTTACACAGCCTGTCGCGTTTCGACCGAAACATGCTATCGCACGGTCTGCGAAACGGTGTACGAACCGCAGGAATACACGTCCTGCCGCACGGTCTATGAAAACACTTTCGAAGATATACAGCAGACCTGTTATCGCACGGTCAACGAAACCGCCTATCGCGAAGAGTGTTACTCGGTGTGCCGACCCGTGACGGAAACCGCTGTCCGCGAAGAAACTTACTGCGTGCAGCGGCCTGTGACTGAAACACATTACCGCGAATGCAACTACACGGTTCAGCGTCCGGTCTGGGAAGAAAAAGTTCGCGAACATCGCTACACGATTCAACAGCCGGTGTGTGAGACCATTCAGCAGGAATGCCGTTCCACTGTCATGAAGTGTGTAACGGAAACGATTCAACAGGAACGTTGCTACACAGTTCAGCGTCCTGAAACGCGAACTCGATGTGTACAACGCATGACCGGTACATGGACAACACAGACGCAGTCAATTCCCGGTCCTGTGATTCCTCGTGTTGTCTGCGGGCCGTGTGGTCCTCGACTATGCATGACACAATGCCCGCCACGTCAGGTTTGCCGTCGCGTCTGGTGCCCGCAGGTCGTGCAGCAGCAGATTCCATACACCGTGATGGTGCCACAGGTCGTACGTCAACAGTGCCCGGTCCAGGTGACGCGTTATGTGCCGGAAGTCGTTGTCAAGACCGTTCCGATTCAAGTCACGCGAATGGTTTGCAAAGAAGTTGTGCAACAGATTCCATATCGCACCTGTCGCATGGAATGTGAAACAAAGACGCAGCGGATTCCTTATCAGGTCTGCAAAATGGTGACCGAACAACAATGCCGAAAAATTCCGTACACCGTCTGCAAAATGGTGACCGAACAAAAGACGCGGATGATTCCGTATTGCGTGGCAAAACAGGTTCCGTACACAACCACGCAACGAGTCTGCAAGGTGGTGCCTCGCGAAGTTCAGCAGACCTGCACACGCATGGTGGCTCGTCAGGTCATGAAACAGGTCCCGTATACTCGCAGCGTCCTCATTCCGGAAACTGTGTGTTGCACGTCAACGTGTGCTCCATGTTCCCAGGGAATCATGACCGGCGGCTGTGCCAGCGGAAATTGTTCCGGCGCGACAGTGGATGCGGCTCATCCGGTTTATCCGGTTGCAGATCCTGGCCTGAATCCGTAATTCCAATGCTGTGCATCGCAGCAAACGGCTCGTTGAGCCCGACCGACAACGGTCGGGCTTTTATTGTTTATCAACAGCCGTCAGAATCGTCAAAACGTCGCAGACTCACCAGAATTCTGGGTGTTCTCGGTGTGGACAAAGGAATTCGCATGGGGTAAATGGGCATTCCCGAGAAGCTGCGATGGAAATTTGCGGAGATCGGGTAAAATGGTAGAATCCGTTAAATGAACGCCCCCTTCCTGGTTCGTTCAAGTACCGCACGGAGGATGCTCCCGTCCGCTGTTCAAAAAGGGCTATGTGATGAAAACGATTCGTTTCGCGTTCCTTGTGATATTCTTTGCCGCTGCTGCACTTGCCACCCCGGCCCAAGCAGGCGGTCCCGGCGGATGTCCACCTTGGCGTCCGTGCGGTGCGGGCAATTCCTGGGGCGGAAACCGTGTGGTTGCCCAGGGATTCTTTGGAGCGGATTTCCGCCCGACATGTGCGACACATGATGCCTGTCTGGCCTCCGGCGCTTCCCGCCGCCAGTGTGATCGGCAATTCCTGAATCACATGAACTGTGCCTGCGAGAATTCGCGACATCCGGTCCTCTGCCGCATGAAGGCATTCGAGTATTTTGCCGCAACAAGGATGTTTGGCGGTCTTTACCACTGAGCGTCGATTGACGCATCGCTGGTCAATGCTCCGTGTTCGATGGCGAATGCGATCGGGATTGTGCATACTGCGTCGGCGAAGGATTTCCTCGCCCAGGTTGCAAGACTCTCAAAGGACTCTGTTCATGATCCCAGCATTCTTCGTCCGCTGCAGATTCGAAAGGCTCGCACTGGCGATCGGAATTCTGTTCGCGATCAGCACGGCTCAGACTGCATCCACGGCCGAACCAACGCGACGGTTTATTGCGGCGGATTCATCGAAGAGTCGCGTGGCGATTATTGACGAGACTGGCAAGACCGCATGGGAACATAAGATCGGTCCTTTGCATGATCTCCATGTTCTGCCGAGCGGTAACGTACTGCTGCAGACGTCATGGACCGAAGTCGCCGAAATCAATCCGGCGAACGACGAGATCCTTTGGCAATACGATGCCATGCAGCGACCAGAGAACGCGGGAAAACACCTGGAGATTCATGCTTTTCAGCGACTTGCGAATGGCCAGACGATGGTGGCCGAATCAGGGCCTGGCCACATTATTGAACTCGACAAAGATCTGAAAGTCCTGCATTCAATGGCGTTGAAAGTCAGCAAGCCAGACGCCCATCGGGATACGCGACTAGTTCGCAAGCTCGAATCCGGCAACTATCTGGTCTGCCATGAAGGCGATGGCCTGGTGCGCGAATACGATGCAAGCGGCAAGACGGTCTGGGAATATGCCGTGCCGCTGTTCGATCGGAAACCTGCGGGCGGGCACGGAGTCGAAGCGTTCGGCAATCAATGCTTTTCCGCGATCCGACTGGCCAACGGCAACACGCTCATCGGCACCGGGAACGGACACAGCATTCTGGAAGTGACACCTGCAGAACAGATCATCTGGAGTCTCCATCAAAACGATCT
>JAYTAK010000792.1:0-7715 GCA_043737515.1 Candidatus Kuenenia sp.
CTACAATTTCGAAAACAGCTCGGACATCAGGCGTTCGCTTTTCAAGCTCTGCTCCGAGAGCACCAGCCGCAGACGGTCGTTGACCTGAATGGCCCGGTCGATTTGCTCGATGAGTTTCTGGGCCCCCCTGCATGTCTTTCGGAGCGAACCAGATCCGCAGCTGTTCGCCACGCATCTTCTCGTGCAGCCGCCGAGCGAACTCCTCGTCCTGGCAGCTATCGCTGATGAAGCACGATTGGTCTTGAATCGGCTGCATCGTCCCGATGAGCGACGGCAGGTAGGTGATGAAATCCTCCGGCACCCGGCAGCGGGTGGCCGAGCTTCGCAGAAGCTGGATGCGGCAGGCATAAGAAACTCGGAATGGACGCTGATCGCACAGATGACGCAGGTCTTTGAATTAGACGCCCCGCGGAGATTTCTAATGGTTCGCACACAGCTTGAAGCAGAGCTGGTGATTAGCAAATCCGCAGCGGCTAGACGAGCGTGATGTCCTCTCGCGCGAGCAACTCTTCAATGAGCAAATAAACGCGAGTCGCAGGTGAACTGGGAATCGGCTCGACAGTGGTGTCGATTCCCTTCGCCCGCAAGACAGCCTGCAAAACCTTGTCGGAATCTATCGGCAACCGATGGACTTGGCTTTTCTGGTAACCGCCGACCACCTGCCGCAACAAGTTCACGACTTCAGAACAGTTCAACTGTCCGGTCGGGACGAAGTCAACGAAATGCAGAAGCAACCAAAGTTCAAAACATGGTTGACTAATCGCCAAACGGTAGCCTTTCTGTTTGCAGAGCCGGATTGTCTCAGCCAAGTTTTGAATATGGCCAGGCTCCACCCAATGGTCCGTGTCGAAGCAAACCCAAAGCTGGTCATCCTCGTGGATTTGGAATTCATCCTTGAACTTATCAAGACGTCCCATGACATCCGATGGCGATGAGCGACCATCCTCAGTTCCAAGAACGCGAAACTGAACGCGGCGAGGGCGGAAACGACCAAAATACTGTTTGACTGCGTGCGTATCCTCGCTCGCAACGACAACCAAACTTGCGTCGCGGACTACGCCGTTGACCCGCTCAAGAGGACGCTTCTTGCGAGGCATCACGAGTCCTCACTGTTTGGACAGCGCAGCAATTGCTGAAGAGTTTCCATCGGCCCGATGACTGGAATTGCTCCGAATCGTCCCTGCAAATAACCCTTCTGTACCAGTAAATCGTTACGAATGCTGAAGTCGGACAGGGGAACCAAATGGCTTTGTTGCTTGGCATCCTTTTCGACAAACCAGTATTCATCACGACGGAGCAATTCTTGATTCAGCAAGTGCGACTCATGTGTTGTCACGATGAGTTGCTTACAGGCTCCGGCACAAGACTCACTGAAGAATCGAATGAACTCCCAACAGAGAAGTGGGTGAAGGCTTCGGTCGAGTTCGTCGATAACGACGACTTTGCATTCGTTGTTCAGCGTGTAAAGCACTGGCATCAAATGCAACAACTGCTGAGTTCCATCGGACTCGTCCCCGAAGGGAAGATCATACATTCCACCTGCACCTACGGAATGCTTCGTGACGAGTCTTCGTTCGACGAGCTTTTCCGGTTGATCTTCTTTTATGCGGAGGTCCGCGTCTGAGGTCCAACGAATGATTTGCGCTGATCCTTTGTCACTTCGTCGAGCGACGCTCGCAAGAAACGCACCTGGAAACTCATCGGCATTTCGTTCGGATTCTTCAATGTCCAAGTCGTCAATTCCGGTTCCGATATTTCCCATGAATTGCGACACAAACAGTCGAAACTGCGATTCGGAATGCAATCTGCCAAGAATGTCGAAAGAGCGGTGCTCAGGACTTTGAACGGAAAGACATTCCGTCAGCCACCAAATAGCCTGGTGAAGCAACTTTCCGCGTGCCTCAATTGGAAGGTCAATAATTCGAGACAGAAACAGTTGATTCTTTCGGCCGGGGATCTTTGCGAGGGTTACGGCAGTTTGATACCCGATGTCATCGCCATCGAACAACTTTCTCGACTCTCCCACGTTCGTTTTTCCATTCTCATCGCGGACAAAAACATCAACTTCGTCTTCACCCTTGAGAATGGATAGCCATTCCGCCATCACCGAATTCTTGAGAAGGTCGAAACCATAAACGAACACGCGACCGTCGATTAGGAATCGGAACTCAAAGGACGTTGGCTTGCCAGCGGCATCCGCATGAAAGCGAAAGTGCTCGACGTTAATTACTTGATTATACGCACCACGGATTTGGCGCTGAGCAAACGCCATCGCTTTCACAAGATTCGATTTCCCTGACGCATTGGCCCCGTAGATCAACCCGGATCGCAGAACGTGCTTGCCGGTGTCTCCGATCGAAACACGGTGGTCCGGGTGGTCCGACAGCTTATTGCTGGCCACCATATTCAACGTTGCTTCCTCGTAAAACGACCGGAAGTTGGTAACAGAGAATGAGAGAAGCATCGCAGTACGCCGCCGGGGTTCGACAAGACACGAGATTAGTCTGTCAGCAAGTATTCGCGACAGAATCGTAATTGCAACCGTCCCGGGATGTCGATTGGCATTTTCTTGGCCAGTAAGTGTGACAAAATCACGTTTACAGCACAAGCCGCACGTCGTTGGTCACTTTTGACCTGCACGCTTAGCGGGTCATAAACGTTTCTGCGGCTTGTTCCGCTGTCCGATAGTCATCGCGGTCAGTCAACAGCACCGTGTGCTGAACCTTCTGACGCTGGCGATAGACTTCCATCCGGACCGATGAACCGATATCAGACAGGCTGACGAGGTTGATCAGATGATTCTCGTCGATCACGTTGACGCCATTGAACGATACGATCACATCGTCCGGACGCAGCCCGGCGATCACGGCGGGACTCGACTTATGAGAATAGACGCGGACGATTCTGGCACCGAGGGCTCGGGAAAGTCCCAGACGCTGAGCGGCCGCATCGGTGAAGTTGTTGTCCAGTTCGACGCCGAGGTAGGCTCGGCGAACCTTGCCGTGCTGCACCATCTGGTCAAACACATGTTTGACGAGGTTGCTGGGGATGCTGAATCCGATGCCTTCATTGCCGCCGCTGTTGGACGCGATCGCCGTATTGATTCCCACGACGCTGCCGTAGATATCGATCAGCGGACCGCCACTGTTGCCGGGATTGATGGCGGCGTCGGTCTGAATAAAGTCCTGATTTGTCACTGACTGATCGGACGTCAGAGAAAGATCGCGGCGACCCTTCGCACTCACGATCCCCATGGTGACGGATTGGCTAAGCCCGAACGGGCTGCCTACGGCCAGCACAAAATGTCCGATCTTGACAGAGTTGCTGTCGCCCCAGCGTGCGGTTGGCTGGCCACCATCGGCGATCTGAATGATGGCGATGTCACTTTCGGTGTCGCGAAAGACTTTTTGCGGGTGAACCTTCGTGCCGTCAGCAAGCACGACATCGATGGCTGGATTCTCTGCATCACGGATCACATGGTTGTTCGTGATTACGAACAGTCCGCGAACAGACTTGCTTCGCATCAGTACGCCGGAGCCGGTCTCTTCAACCTTGCGTTCCGCTTCGACACGGATCGCCTGAATATGCACGGCCGACGGCATGACGGCGTCAGCGATGTCGGAAATGTGATTGCCACTTTCCACGAGGGCCGCAGCGTTGGCCGGAATGCGGGTTTCGTAGTTTGCTTCTTCACTGACGGCTCGAGCGGACTGAGTCAGCCGCATCGATTCCAGATGTCCACCGATCGCGAGACCGATTGACAACATCCCGATCGAAGCAAGAATTGAAGTTTGACGTCGCGCCATCAACGTACTCTCCGGGGAAAGTTTCACATCCTGTGGCACGGCTCCTTCCGCAAGAAACTGGATTGATATCAATGAATACGCAACAGCCGCCATCGTGGAATGCTGCGAGCAAATTCAGAGTTCAGGTGACTTGCCTCCCTGGAGTCACCGATGGCGATCTGTCCGTGACTGCGATCGCACGCGACAGCAGAGGGAGAGATCTCCAGACTGTGTATCGATCTGCGGTTTACGCGAAAGCAAATCGAATCCGGTAGAAACTGCCGATCATCGCCGGACATTGGCTGCGGTGCTGTGAAGACGGACGAATCGTTACAGATGGTGCATCAACGCAAAAAAGGCCCGGCATCTGTGAAGGATGTCGGGCCTTGCAACGTTGGAATTGGCTTTCCATCCGCAGATGGGCCGGGATTACAGCTCAGGTTCAGGTTGCGGAACCACAGGCAGCGGCTGCTCCTGAGGAACCGGTTGCAACTGCTGGTTCGTCCCGTCAGCAGCAGGCACATTCGGTGGCACCGGTTCGTGTGGTCCGGGATGCAGGTGCTCGTGTGCAACAGGAGGGTCATTCTGGTCGCATGCTGGTCCTGTTGGAGGTCCTGGCTGATACACATTCGGCTGATCTTCGAATTCGGGAAATCGCAATGGAGACTTACCAGCGTTGCTCGTCCGAGGCACATCGCTGGTGCCGGGATATTCTGTCACTTTCATGTTCGGCACGCCCGTCGAGACACAGTTTGGTCGATTCGCGTTACCGCCGTGTGCCGCTCCGGAAAGGCCACACGATCCGCAGACACCGCCTGCTCCGCACTGACGGCCGCATGAACCGCAGGTGCCACAATTCTCCGCATGCAACATGACCTGGCCTTCACAGCCGACGATATCGGTGTTGCAGGGGTTTGCGTTACATTCGTTGTTCACAAATGCCGAACCAGCGGTGAACGCACAGCAGTCGCCGGTCCCGTTGTAGCCGCCAGCCTTGCGATGGCCTGAGAACGAGTACGATTGATCGATCCTGTCAATGGCTTTAGCGAGATCTCCCAGTTCGCCGTTGACCGATTTTTGCAGGCAAACCATGCCGGTCATCACACCGATCACCAGCACTGTTCCTACGATGACAATTTCAGCAGACAGGATCACTCCGTGCTCATCCTGCCGAAGGGCTTTCAGCAGATTCAACATTGATATTCTCCAGATACAGATTCAGAGGGAAAGAGTTCTGTGACGCAAAGCCACAGTGTTCGTTGGCAGACATAAAACGGGTCTGCCAGCCGGTTCGTCGTTGGCTTGATGAAGTGGCGGTTCGATGGAGCGGCGAAAAGGAAGCCACCCGATGCGAGAATGGGGCATCAATGCCCCATCTCGCTTCGGACGAACACAGCGACTGAGAATCCTCTCAGTCACGGGCGGTTTCTCAGGCCGCGGGCGGTTTCTCAGGCCGCCGTCTCCCTCTCTCGCTGCGAACAAAGCCCGGTCGCACCGCAAAGGAATGTCTCTCTCGGGACCGACACCGGCTGGCTCTCTGAAAGTCAGCAACCGGAAGCGGCTCTCGCATTCCTCGCAATTCGTGCAACCGTTCTCGTCACAACAATCGATTTAGAATGCACAGGCCGTGCCATTGGAATTATCGGCCCAGTCGGAACAACAGAAAAACGGCGCAACCTGTTACAGGGAATGACGTTGCGCACACAGCACGACTGCGGCTGAGAATCAGATTTTTCGATTGCGCGCAAAGTATCGCTTACAACGTTGTTAATGATTGTGTCAATCAAGCCGAACACCCGGATCGTTCCGGTTGAAGGATGACTCGAACGGCGGCGCAGTGTTCGGGACGCTGAATTGCCGCATTGCACACGTTTGCGGAGACGCATCAGTCGCGGTGTGACTCTGCGAGTGCGCCTTCACAAACGCACTGGCTTTCGGAAGGGAAAAGCCGGGAACCGCCGAAGTATGTCCGCGTGTTTATACTCCGCGCGGTCAGATTTGAGGTTTGTGAGCGGCAAGGCGCTAGCCGCCGGTGCTGACCGGATGCACAACTCACGGCTAGCGGGCTGTTGATTCAGTGATTCATGTAGGGTGTGTGCAGCGCTAGCGAAACACACCAGTTTTTCACGCTTTTCCCAAATGGTGCGTTGCGCTCCGCTTCACGCACCCTACGATTAAATCAACACGTCCCTCAGTCCTGGCCGCGTGGAGTATACGTAGGCGAGCCGCTCCGTCGGCTCGCACGAGACACGGCGGCGAAGCCGGTGATGCGGCAAAAATCATTCGGTTGCGGGCGAAGCCCGCGCAAGAATCCACTTGGCATTGTCTCGGAGATCGATGTTACGAGACATTTTCGAGCAGAAAAGGCGGCGGAGCAGATTCTTTCGGCAGAAGTTGCGGATGCGGCGCGACTCAGCGGAAATCAAATTCGCCACACGTCTGCAAATCGCGAAACCTCACTTATCCGCCTGCCGCCTGACACGGCATACTCGCACCCCCGTTCGGCGGGATCGGTTCAGGAACTCTGAAATCGAACTCGCCAGCTTCGACGATCAGTTCTATGCAGGCAGAAGGAACTCAGAATGAACGCCTTCAGAAATACCGCACTTGTGTTTTTCGCAATGCTCACCGTCTCCGGCACTGCGTACTGCGGTCGCACGGAAGCAATCCAGGGCAAACGATACAACCTCACGAATCAACACGGCCCGTGGATGATCATGGTGGCCTCGTTGAGCGACGTCAAAGGCGAAAATCACACTGATGGGCTGACGGCGTGGGAAGCTGCCGACACGATCGTGTACGAACTTCGCACGAAGGGGATTCCTGCTTACACGTATTCTGTCGATGAGGAAACGGACGAAGTTGACGGCCCGAATCCGATTCAAAATGCCGCGCGGCGAGTGATCGCTCGTCAGGGAGAAATCTGCGTACTCGCCGGTAACTTCAAGTCGCTTGACGATGAACAGGCACAGGCGGTCCTGAAGTGGATCAAGAAGAAATACAATTCTTCGATCGTCGATGAAAAGAAGGGTGGACTGTTTGCAAAAACGCCTGGTCAGCCAAGTCCGTTCGGCGGTGCGATTCTGACCATCAACCCCATTTACAATGGCGAAATCCAGAGCAAGAAACTGGAAGAAGACATCGTCCAGATGAATGAAGGTGCACCGTATTCATTGCTGGAGAACAAAGGCAAGTACACGCTGCATGTGGCCACCTTTGCCGGCGGCAGCGTGATGCAGGTCGGGAACCAGTCATCCACCAAAGCGATGTCGATCTTTGAACAGAACTTTGGCTCAAATCTCGTCGGCTGTGCCAAAGAAGCAATCGCCTTAGCGGAAGCTCTGCGGACGGCGTCGAAGCACGGATATGACAAGGACTATGAAGCCTGGGTCTTTCATGATCGCTATCGTTCGATTGTCACTGTTGGCTCTTTCAGCAGCAAACAGGATCCACGCGTTGAACCTCTGATGCAGCTTTTCGGAGGTCGTGCCGGCACTGCTCAAAATCGGATCGTGACTGACGACGGGATCATTCCGGCCACGTTCACGGTGCCTCAGAAACCAACGCCGCAACATCCGCTGAAGAAACAATGGTACTTCGACAAGCGGCCGCGTGTTATGGCTGTTCCTGTTGCGAATTGAGCGTCACCAGCGACGTGTCTGAATGCTCCATCAATTCATGGGCCTCGGCGAATTCCGGAGGCTCGCCGAATTGACGTTTGCCAAGTGCAATCAGCAGGATCGTGACAGCCGTTTTCAAAACAATCTTCAGGTCGTACAACAGCGACGCGCGGCGCATGTAGACCAGATCCATGGCCAGTTTGATAGGAAGCAGCTTTTCTACATACGATCGCTCCGGATCGTTGTCGTCGAGCTGCAGGTGACTGTGCGTGTAGTAATGGATGCTTCCCGGACTTGACAGGCCGGGAGC
>JAYTAK010000793.1:0-7714 GCA_043737515.1 Candidatus Kuenenia sp.
GGCAGTGAATTTCGCCTACGCCTACGGCTCGCCGTTAAACGATTTTTCTTCCACACGCGATTTTTCCTTCAAAACCAATCGGGAGCCACGGGTTGTGCATTCGGTCAGCACCGGCGGCTAGCGCCTTGCCGCTCACAAAACCTCAAATCTGAAATTTCAAATATCAAATTTCCGCCACGGTGGGGTGCGTTCCCGTCGAACGAAGATCAATGGAATCACCGGCTCTGTCAGGCTTACGCCTTGTCGGAGATATCACTGCGGCACCAGCCGCCTTGCCATTGGATCTTTTGAACCGCCGCATACGCATGCTGTTTCGCCTGGGCGATCGTGTCACCCAACGCTGTAACGCCCAGCACGCGTCCACCAGCGTTCACAACTTCACCGTTCTTGATGGCGGTGCCGGCGTGGAAGACCTTCGTGTCCGGCAGCGCATCGGCGTCCTGAATTCCCGTGATCGGTCGCCCCTTTGCATAGTCGCCAGGATATCCTTCTGACGCCATCACGACGCACACAGCCGGGCGCGGGTCCCAGTCCAGTGATTCCAGTTCCGTCAGACGACCGGTTGCCGCCAGCAGGAGTACGTGCGCCAGATCCGAACGCAGTCGCATCAGCACCGGTTGCGCCTCAGGGTCGCCAAACCGCACGTTGTATTCCAGCACTTTCGGTCCATGCGCTGTCAGCATGATGCCTGCGTACAGCACGCCGGAAAACGGACAGCCTTCGACCTTCATCGTATGAATCGTCGGGATCAGAATGCGGCGGATGATGTCGTCCATGATCGTCGGTGTGACCAGCGGAGCCGGGCAGTATGCTCCCATGCCGCCTGTATTCGGTCCTCGATCATGATCCCAGGCGCGCTTGTGATCCTGAGCGACATCCAGGGGTACAATCGTGTCGCCATCGACCAATGCCAGGATGCTGGCTTCATGCCCGACCAGGCATTCTTCGATCACGACCTGCGAACCTGCTTCTCCGAATGTGCGATCCTGCAGCACGGATTTCACGGCCGCTCGTGCTTCAGCGCGATTGGCGCAGACGAAGACTCCTTTGCCGGCTGCCAGACCATCGGCCTTGACGACCAGCGGTTGCTCTTCGCAGTCTTCGAGATACTGCATCGCTTCGGGCATGCGGCTGAAGACGGCAAAGTTTGCCGTCGGAATATTGGCTCTGCGGAGCAACTTTTTCGTGAAGACCTTGCTGCCTTCCAGTCGTGCGGCGGAGGCTGTCGGACCGAACACGTTCAGATTCTGGCGGCGAAACTCATCTACAATTCCAGCCACCAACGGTGCTTCGGGGCCGACAACGGTGAGATCAATCTGGTTGTCTTTCGCAAACTTCGCCAAACGCATGACGTCGTCGGACTGGATGTTCAGGTTCTCGGCATCCAGCGCGGTACCGGCGTTTCCCGGAGCGCAGTAGACTTTTTCGACGAGCGGTGACTGGCTGAGTTTCCAGACCAGAACGTGTTCGCGACCACCGGAACCGACGACAAGAATCTTCATTGAACGGACAGTCCTGCGGAGTACAACTAAACAAAAAACTCGCGGCAGAATACCGCGAGTTTGATGTGATTTCGAATCAGTGTCGTCAGCGTCCTGATTTCCGGATCAGATCACCGGTGCCGACTCAGGCTTCAACACGAACGGAAACACGCGAATGGCGGAGCCAGGAGCGTGCTGCTTCTTGTATGCAAGCTGAGCCGCACGGTCCGCAGCAAACTGCAGTCGGATGAATTCCAGTCCACAGAAGGAATCAATATCTGCCTCAGCCGCAACGTCGGCAAACATTTCACCCGCAGAGGCGGCATGACGCCGGACTCCGTGAATACTGCGTTCGCGGACTTTGACGCCCGCAGCCGCCAGTTTGATGAGTCCCTTCAGAAATCGACCGACCGTCGTGTCGGCCCCGGAAACACGCCACAGGCGTTCCCATTCTTCATGAGCTTCCCAGTAAAAACCGAGATTGAAGTAGTCCAATCCAAGGAGGTAGTTGCGATTGCTGGGCCATGTGTCAGTGCTTAACGCTCTGGGGCCCTGGCCAGGGAGGTGTTTTCGTCCATGGCTGTGCCCTTTCGGATCGCGAATCGGGTGAGGCATCCCGGAACCGGGATAATACGTGTAGGTTGGAAGCGGTCCGGAAGGATACAAACGCTCAATTTCGGCTTCTGCCGTGATCATGTGTCATCGACTCCAATGGCTAGGGGTCACGAATGTGGTTGCTCCGCGGAATCGTACGCAAGGGCTTCGCAACAGAACACACGCGGAACATGTATTCGCGGCGACTCCTTACCCCTGACGATCTCAAAAACTGAACATTCAAACAGTTGTCTGAAGTCTCAGATTTCGATTGCGCCGAATTTACACCTTTTTCTGGCAATTTCGAGTACTTCTTGCCCCGATTGCACCAGATTCCGGATGACCGCTGTTTTTAGGCACACTGATCGGGCTAGTCGGGCAGGTTGGCTCAGTTTTCCTAAACCCACAAAAGACCCAGCGCGGGCTTCGCCCGCAACCCATTGACTAAAGCCGAGACTCAGGAACACAGGAGACAGAAAAATTGGTGACAGAAAAATGGAGCAAAGAATATCTTCATTCTGCTCTGCAAACGTTGAGAGTGTTGTTTTTCTGAGAAGAATTCAGATGAGAAGTCTGACGAGTTGTTGGCTGCTGGCGGCTCGATCGTTGAGGAATTGAGAATTTCCGCCACGATGGGGCTGGTCCCCATCGAGCGTTGATCATCACCAGACAAGAAATCCGGGAGGCGTTTTCGCCACTGCGGAGCTTGCCTCCGTAGGGCGCTGATCAATGGAATCACGCTCCATGCGGACGAGCCGCAATGGTGGCCAAGTGGCGATTCCGGGTGCTTGCTGGTGTTGATCCTCGCTCGACGGAGGCAAGCTCTGCCGGGGCGTCAATTGGGTTGCCAGCGAAGCCCGCGCCAAGATTCATTTTTCTGTCACCAATATTCTTGTCGCGCCCGCCCCACCTTCTGCGGAGAGCAAGCTGATAAACTTCGCGGCACAACAAGAATTCAACTGTTAGTAGTACGGATTTGTGCCGGGGGGGAAATCAACGAAGAGGGAATTCACTGCGAATCGTGAGACAAATATGCCCGCGGTTCGTTTCGTGTCCCTGTCGCATAGAGGAGCAGAATAAGTGAAAAACGCCAATCGAATCATTACGACGCACCGTTTGAAAACGCTGGGGCCGCTGGTTACGGGACTCTGTTTACTGGCGTACTCTGGCTGGCAACGGCATCTCGATGAAGTCGTTCTGGCCGCTGAAGGAGATCTGATCCTGTCGCAGGGAATGTGGGGTAAGCCATGCGGAGCCATCAATCAGCATGGACAGACGGTGATCCCGTTTTGCTACACGGATCTTGGTGCAATGAACGAGTTTGGACTGGCAATTGCATCGGATACTCGTGGCAAACATGGATGCATCAACCGGCTCGGGGAAGTCGTCATTCCGTTTGAGTGGGATCGGATTGCCCCGTTCGACACGGCTGGCCGCGCATGGGTGAGTCGAGCATCAGAAACTGCGTTGATTGATGCAAACGGTCGAGTCATTGAGAGCTATCCGTTTTTCTTTCTTCCGCCGTTTAACGCGAGTGGCATCGCGAGAACATGGAAGTCACCAGGGAATTGCTGGGGATTGGTGAATCGCGCCGGCGACGAGGTTTCTACACCGCAGTGGGACTCTATCGAACCGTTTGACGACAACGGATTTGCAGTCGTGTCGCTTCAAGTCGATAGCGGCCAGACGCATCGTTACGGCGTCATCAACGAAACTGGACAATTGCAATTCGAGCCGATCTGGCTTGAAATTCACCGTCTGCGCGAGCGTCCGGCAGGCGTTTATGTGGGAAACGCAAAACAAAAGATTTTTGATTCTGAAGGCTGGTGCTGTGTCAGAGGTGAATCCGGTTGGGGCTGGATCGACCAAAACGGATTCGTCGTTTCGCCACTGAAGTGGAAATCGGCGTGGAGCTTTACGGACTTTGACGACGGCTCGGATTCGCTCGCCCGAGTGTGCGATGGCAATGGATGGGGCTTTATCAATCGCCAGGGCGACGTTGTCATTCCCATAAAGTTCCGTCAAGCAAGCGTGTTCGATGCGGGTGGGTTGGCGAGTGCGGCGGTTGGAGGCAAGGACCATGAAAAACACGGATGGATCAACACATCGGGTGAGTTTGTGATTGAGCCCGAGTGGGATGAGGTCGGACTGTTCGCTCCAAACGGGTTGGCACGAGTCTGTCGAAATGGGAAATGGGGCTGCATTGATCGCGAAGGGCGAATTCGGGTGGAGCCGAAATGGTATTCCGTCGCCGTGTGGAATGACTGGTGGAATCAGCCATGGCGAAATGATGGTATCCACGTCGTCGGTTATTCTCCGGACGAGTGGCTGGTTCTTGATCACAATGGTCACGAGATTCAGGACCTTGGCACTCCACCAAAATGCAATTCGTTAGGATTCGATCCTGCGCACTGTGAGCGGTCAGATTTCGGCTTCCAGCGATATTATTACGATGAATCCAAGGCAGGCAGATTCCTTCACAAGGCAGCCAAGAATCTACCAAGGCGGATTGGCCGACTTGCGTCAAAAATTACCGAGCCAATGTGGGGTTGGTCGCTCGAGTACGAAGTCCTGGACAACTCCGGACGGACAATCTGGAGCACCGTCCATTCGCAGCGGCGTTACCAACGCGCCATTCTGTCTGGAGTTGCTGGCGGGCTCTTTCTTGTCTGGTCGTGCGCCACATCGCAATTCGGTTCCCGATGCCCACGAAGTATTGCGAACCTTTTGCGGCAGACCGTAAAGCAGATGGCTCGCGTGTGTGCTTCATTCAAATGATGAGAATCACCGAATCCCAAAACCGGCGGGTCGCCTGTGCTGCGGTCAAATCACCATCCAGCTTCTCTGGATCAGTAGCGGTTGCCGAGTCGCTTTGAATCTGCGGCCAGATTTGTAATCTTGGGCTGAGTCGGGGCTGGCAGATCATCAGGTTGCTGAGCAAACTGTTTGGCTGAAATAACGACATTTCGTTAACATCGGGCTCAGTTACCGGTGCCTGACACCACTCTGCTCACCGATTACTTGGAATTTTACTCAACGAAATGGCTTCAGGAACAGGCATTGATGACTGACATTCATGATTTGACGCGCCGATTGCAGCGGGTTGCGGATTCAAAAATTGTACTCTTTGTCGCAGATGGGCTTGGCGGATTGCCATTACAGCCAGGCGGCAAGACCGAGCTGGAAACGGCGAATACTCCGAACCTCGACGCACTCGCGCAGCGCGGGGTGTTGGGGATGAGTATTCCAGTGCTGCCGGGAATCGCTCCGGGAAGTGGGCCGGGACATCTGGGATTGTTCGGTTACGACCCGTTGAAGTACGACATCGGTCGCGGGGTTCTTGAAGCGCTGGGGATTGATTTTGCGTTGACCGATCGTGACGTGGCTGTGCGAGGCAACTTCTGCACGATCGATGCGGCAGACAATATCACCGATCGTCGCGCGGGCCGCATTTCGAGCGACATTGCGGCAAAGCTGTGCGAGAAGCTGGACAAGATCAGGATTCCCGGCGTCGAAGTCTTCGTGCGTCATGTGAAGGAGTATCGACTTGTCATCGTGATTCGTGGCGAAGGGCTGGGCGGAAACGTTAACGATACTGACCCGCAGCGCACCGGCGTTCCCCCGCTGAAGCCGCACGGAGCCGACGCCCCGTCGCAGAAAACTGCCGAGATTCTTGCCGAATTCAAGCGTCAGGCGGCGATCATTCTGAAGGACGACGCACCTGCGAATCTGCTCACCATGCGCGGCATTGCCAAGATGCCACTGATCCCGAAGTTTCAGGAGGTCTATGGAACTCGTGCCGCTGCGATTGCTGTGTATCCGATGTATCGCGGACTGGCTCGCCTGGTGAACATGGACATTCTGGATGCTGGCCAGACACTGGATGATCAGATGAAGTGCCTGGAAGCCAACTGGTCAAAATACGACTACTTCTTCATTCACTTTAAGTACACCGACAGCACGGGCGAAGACGGCAACTTTGACGCCAAGGTCAAACGCACCGAAGAGTTCGATTCGGCCATTCCGAGAATCAACGCCCTCAAGCCGGACGTGCTGATCATCACGGGCGACCACAGCACTCCGGCAAAGATGAAGTCGCACAGCGGACATGCCGTTCCGACGATGCTTGTTGCCGAGAATTGCCGATTTGATGGTTCACGTCAATTTGGCGAATCTGCCTGCCGAGTCGGCGAATTAGGGCAATTTGAAGCCAAATACCTGATGTTGCAGGCTTTGTCACATGCCGGCAGATTGGAAAAATACGGGGCCTGATTCTTGCCATGGACAATCGGTCTTCTGCTGAATTCTGCAAATCTGTTACCTTTCGGCGTCGTTGGCCATTGGAATTGATGGACCAGGGAGTCGTTTGATTCCATGTGAGATTCTTTCGCCGCGTTTTCCGAAGCCCTCCTTATTCGTCGGAGATCCGAAATGTTCGTTCGTTGCCTGACCGTTTTCTCATCCATCATGGTGCTCATCAGTAGCGCGTCCATCGTGTCCGCTCAGGAACAACTTGCATGGAAATTCGCGCCCGGTGAATCGCTGAAATATGTGGTGAAGCAGAATATGAACATGACGATGGTCGCTGCGAACAAGACACAGACTATCGCCATGAACCAGACGATGGATATGCGGTGGAAAATCGCCGATGTCGATGCGAGTACTGGCGACGCAACCATGTCTCAAACGATCGACCGTGTGCAGATGAATTCCCAGGGCGGTCCGTTCGGAGTCTTTGAATATGATTCTGCCGGAGACAAGGTCCCGGAATCGCCGCTGGGGAAAACCATGGCCGAAGTCTTTCGCAGGATGATTGGTGAAGAATTCGGCGTTCACATGAAAACGACCGGGAAGATCGATCAGGTCACAATCCCCCAGTCGCTCATAGATGGTTTGAAAAAGGCCGGATCGGCGGGTAACGCACTGGATGAAACGACTCTCAAACAAATGATGACGCAGTCTGCAATTACGCTTCCCGAAAAGACGCTCAATTCGGGTGATAAATGGGACAGTGTGCAACAGGTTGAGTTGGGTTTCGGAACAATGACCGTCAAGTCCGAGTTGACCTATCAGGGAATTGATCCCAGCACTGGTCATGCAAAAATTGCGATGATCCCTGTGATTTCAGTCGAACCAAAACCGGGAGCCGACGTAACTCTCACACTCACAAAGTCTGCAGGTACGGGAATTGTCCTGTTTGATATTGCCAAAGGTCGCATTGCAAAATCGGATCTTGATCTGACAATGCAGATGCAGGTGAAATCCTTCGGACAGCTCATTGATCAGACCATTAAGCAGACGACATCCATGACGCTTGCGAACTGACGCCGAGGCGGTCGCGGAAGATGTACTCGAACTTATGCTCTGCCCGGTCAGATTAAAGGTATTGTGAGCGGCAACGCGTTAGCGGTCTGTTGATTTGGCGAGCGGCATGCGTCAGCTTGCCGGTACAAAAACACGGTACCGGAGGGCTCACGCCGCTCCGCTCGCCGGACTCATTTCCGACCGCGCGGAGTCTATAAGCCGTATGAGAACACTCAAAGTTCTCATACGGCTTTATTCTTTGCTGACCCTGCCGGATTCTATGTGCGTGATTTATGGGAGCGCCAATCGTTTAACGGCGAGCCGTAGGCGTAGGC
>JAYTAK010000794.1:0-7714 GCA_043737515.1 Candidatus Kuenenia sp.
TTCCTCACTGAAGGCAAGCAGTTTGGTTTCTCGCGTGGTGCCGTCGCCACCGTGATCCAGAATGACGTCGCAGGTCCGACAGCTCTGGAATGGGAAAAAGCCACCTGGCGCAAATACGGCATCGATCCTGACGAACGCCGCGATGAATGATGCTCTATCGCTCTTGCTTTGATGGATCGGGTGGCCGGGGCTGGACTGAGCGGAGCTAAGGAATCCCCGGGGTTTCGGGCTAGCGCCCTCCAACCCCGGCCACCCATCAATCCATCAGTGACAGCGCACTAGTGTGAGGCGTCAGCGGATTGAGCAACCTGAATCCGAATCACATGTGTCTGCACGTCGCTGAAGTACGTGGGCACTGCGGTTTCGAGAGACTTCAGCATTCGCGGAGGCGTTCTTGATGAATCGAGGGCAGTGAGATACTGCAGCAGCACTTCGGCGGTTTCATCCGACGTTTGAAGCATGTAGTGGACCCAGCCCCAGGCTTCCGCGTAGTCTCGTTGAGTCATGTCGCGAAAATCCGTCAGCATTTCGAGGCGAAACAGATTCGGACTCCAGTTCTCCTGCTTTGCCGTTTCCCATTCCAGCACATGGTCTGCGTGAACAGCACCGGGAATATTCGGATCAACTTCAAAGTACTCCGCCAGCCCTTCATCCAGCCAAAGCGGGACTGTTTTCAGACTGGCATGCAGCAGCCCGTGAGTGAATTCGTGACGAAGATCCTCCTGGACTTTTGAACTCAGAAACGAATAAACAGCAAGTTCCCGCGTGGTTCCGACAAAATAGGCACGGCGCGGTGGAAGATTTTGCCATGTCGTGTTCATGTAGTAACGGTACGACGCTTCGTCGCTGAACAGGTACACATTGACGGGATCACGCTGTTCCGGAAGTCGCAAAGTGGCAAACAGGCGTTCGCGCAGTTCTTCCAGTTCAGCCACGAGCACATTGTCAGTGTCCAGCTTCACATTGCTGTGAATCACGAAGTGCTTTGAGTTGACAGAATGCTGCGACGGCAGATCCGTTGAATAGGTCGTCCTGGGTGTTGCATGACATCCACTCAGCAAAATGCTGAACGCAGCTACGCAGCACGCCATCGTCCTTCTCAGGATTTGCTCCAGTTGATTTGTCGAATTGGAAACATTCGGCACGGAGTGGGCACCAATTATTGGACGCTGCAGCTTTGGAGGGAAGGTTTACTGCATTTCAGGCGGGAAGATCTCTGTTCGATCCAGACGAATGTTCGCAAACGATCGCCATTCCGGCAAGGCAGATGCCAAATCGCGGGATTGAGGTTACCCAACTTCCATTATGCTGCCGCAGATTAACTTTCCGTTCGATATGCAGCACGCGGTCCAAAATGGGGTGTCATGAGCCACGGTTTGATTTCTACGGGAATTTGATTGCCTTAAACGCGGCCGCGTTAAGTCTAACTGCCGAAATTCAAGTTTGACGCAGCCAAATGTGTCGCCCCGCATTCCCAGAATTTCCTGTTTTAACATCGACCGTTGCAGAACGGAAATGCCGAAAACGTCGAACCGATCTGCCGGATCAGATGCGCTAACAAAACAGTCGCTGATCTTGTGCTCGCCAAGCGTTTGATATACTCCCCGCACTACTTTACACCAGTCGTCTCCTCTTCCGTTCTGAGTCACAATGTCATCCCGCACAATTGTTCTTGCCAGCCGCAACAGGAAGAAGACAAAAGAAGTCAGTGAGATCCTCGCCGCAGTCGGCGTCTCCGTGATTCCTGTGACCAATTTCCCTGACGTGCCAGACGTTGAAGAAGATGGTCGGACGTTCGCTGAAAATGCGGCAAAGAAAGCATCACAGGTCGCACGACAATTGAATCAGTGGGTCATTGGCGAAGACAGTGGCTTGATGGTCGATGCTCTGAACGGGGCTCCAGGGATCTATTCCGCTCGATACAGCGGCGCAGGAGCGACCGACGAACGGAACAATGCGAAGCTGATGGCGGATCTTGCCGACGTTCCTGAGGACAAGCGAGGGGCGGGTTACATTTGCAGTGTGGCCCTGTCGAATCCGGCTGGCGAGATTCGCATCGCCTGCGAAGGAACCTGTCGCGGTCGAATTCTGCGGGAAGCGAACGGCGAAGGAGGGTTCGGTTACGATCCGTACTTTCTGATTCCCGAATACCATTTGACGTTCGGTGAACTGAGTTCTGTCGTGAAGCATCGCCTGAGTCATCGAGCGCGGGCGTTTGCGAAATTCATTCCATTGCTGCAGAACATCTGTCGCGAGTTCTGACGAACGCTTCTGAGAGCAATGGAACAATGAGTGACGATATACTACCCAACCCACACGACGAGTTCGTGAAATACGCATTTTCCAACATCGAAGATGCGCGAGATTTGATGTCGCGCACACTGCCGGCCGACGTACTTGCGGAGCAGTATTCCGATAATGATCTTCGGGAGAATGCACTCGTCAATGCCTTCTTTCAGTTGCTAAAATATATTCGCAGTGACGAGTTGCCGAAGCGGTTGCCCGGGATCATGCAGTTGTTTGTTCAAATCATTGATGAGCCGCGTGGCCTTGAATGTTTGAAAGCGGTGTTGATCTATCTGTCGAACGCCACGGACAAGATCAGCCCCGAACAACTGACCGAAGCCCTCCATCTCGCATTTAGTACAGTCAAGACGGTAAAGACGGAAAGAGAATCACCAATGCCTACGATCGCAGAAAAATGGATTCAGCAAGGTCTGGAACAAGGCATGGAGAAAGGCATGGAGGATGGTCGGGAAGAAGGACTTCGAATCGGAATTTGCGCGGTGCTGGAGCTTCGATTTAACAATCAGGCAGACGCGGTCGTCAGTCGAATCGCTGATTTGCACTCGACGCACTTATTGACGCAGTTCCTTGAACTCTGCAAATCCGCCCAGAGCACCGAGAATCTTATCGACTTCCTGGATCAAGTGCAGCATGACTAACTGAGCCAATTCGAGACAGCATCCTTCAAATTTAAAACACAGTTCACGGACGAACGTTGAATGCAACAGCTCACTGGCTGGTCGATTTTTTTGCTGAGCTGCATCGGTCACACTGAACTGTGGGTGATGATCGTCAATCGCTCTTTCGCTCTGCCTGTCAAAGCGACTCATCTGCGAAAGTTTCGATCGCTGCACGATCTGGCAATCGTTGTATTTCCGTGGTTGTTGCTGTGGAATTGCGGCCTCGGTCGTCGCGGCCTGTTGGTTGGCGGTTTGTTCTTCGAGCAGACTGCATTCTGGCGAACCACGCTTGTTATCACCTTGCTGGGCACGGTCCCGTGGTTCCTTGGAATCCTCCGCTGGCAATGGCAACGTCGCTTTGAGTTTTACAAAGTGTCCACGCGGGAAGTCTTCGATGTCGCTGCGATCGCACGGCAAAGGACAGTTTTAAGCAATGTCCGGGGTTCCCGCTGGCATCCCTCGATTGTTTGGCCGTGGAACGAGATTCTTACGCTGGAGGTCAACGTCAAGGAAATCCAGACCACCAATCCTCAGGCCTCGTTGCGTCGCCCATTGCGAATTGCGCATTTTTCGGACCTGCATTTTATCGATTGTCCAGGCCCGGATTTCTATCGGTTCATGGTGGAAAAAGTACTCGAACTGAATGCCGATGCGATCGTGTTTACCGGTGATTTTATTGACAAGCCGGAACTGCTGGCAACAGCGGTGGAAATCCTGCGACCGCTCACCAGGGTTGCACCGTGCTTCTTCATTCTGGGCAATCATGACTGGCGTTATGACTACGAACATTTTCGTGCAACGCTGGCGGCATCCGGCTGGAAATGTGTGACGGGTTCCCACGAACGAATGCAGCTTGCCGACCGCAGCATACTCTTCGCTGGCTCGGAACTGCCATGGATCGGTATGGCTCCGCCTGCCGTCATTCACGCTGGCGTT
The DNA here is from genome assembly GCA_043737515.1 of Candidatus Kuenenia sp. Lineage (GTDB taxonomy): Bacteria > Planctomycetota > Planctomycetia > Planctomycetales > Planctomycetaceae > SXXK01. Next base: position 3,903 of record JAYTAK010000794.1, read on the forward strand.
GATCTGCGGATTCTGTTGAGTCATTCACCGGATCAGTTCCGGTTCGCGCAGAAAAGCGGCTACGACGTCATGCTGTCCGGTCACACGCATGGTGGCCAGGTGGTGTTGCCAGTCATTGGTCCCGTGTACGCTCCCAGCATCTATGGAGTCAGCTTTGCAGCAGGTCTGTTTCGACTGGACAACCTCGCGCTGCACGTCTCGCGCGGGATCGGCGCGAAGGACCCATTGCGATGGCGCTGCCGCCCAGAACTGACGTGTCTGGAGATCTTCTGCTAGAGCGAATTCACCGTGACAACCTGGGTTTCGTACGGTGCGGCCAGCCAGCCAGGAGATGTCCTGCCGCAAAGTGACATGCAATCCAGTGGGATGTTGTAACTGACATGCATTGCCACCATTGACATGTATCGATTTTTCCGCATCGTCGATGCAAAAGGCAACGTGCGTCAGCAGGGTGCCCGTTGCCTGTGAAAGATTCACATTGCGGGATAGAAGGCGATACACAATCCTGGTTGCGCAGCCGGAACAGTCATGTCGCCGCATCTGACAGCAGCACCACCATTTGTTTGCCCACGGCTGCTGCGTAGCGTTCCAGCGTCGCTAGTGTCGGGTTGGCGTCTTCATTGTTTTCAAGCCTGGACAATGCGGCACGGTCGATACCGGATCGCTCGTTGATATCGGCCAGACTCAGCCCAAGGCGGACTCGCTCGGCTCTGAGCGCTGCAAGCACTTGCCGGAGAGGTGTGCCGTCCTGTTTCCGCAGCTCCAGTCTTTCATGTGCACGTTGCCGAATCTCGGGCAATTCAGCGGCGATCTTTGAACGTATTTCGGCGTGACGAATTCGCTCTTCGTCTGTCGCGTCTCTGTAAACTCTTTTACCTCGCTCCGTTGCCATGCTCCTCCTCCACTTCGTAGTTGGGCTTTTTAAAATTCTTATCGAAGACCCCATTCGGCTTGCTCGGATGGTGAAAGAGATGGTGGGCTAAAAGACGACACCCCCAATCGATTCCTCCCAACTCTTGCATTCCTCCGCCGAAGTCGGAGGAATGCAAGAGTTGGGAGGGCGATTCCGCCGACGGCGGCTAGCCCAGCATCTACTTCAGCAACGGCACGAGGCCGTTGGGGTCGAAAGTTAAATAGCCGATTAACAAAGTTGCGTCATCGTTGCGCAGACTTCTCGCTCCGCCCATGAGAGCCCACAAGGGAGCCCGGTTGACGGTGATCTTCATTGAATTCACTCTCAGCCTCTGCTTCTGCGAAGAAGACTGTCACCCCACACTTGAAGCGACCGTGATACTTCAAAGTCTATCGTACCGGGCGGGAGATCCCAAAGTTGAATTCATGAATCGACACTCAATTGGTTCGAACCGTCATACTGCCGGTGTTTGCCGGTTCTTTGAATCGATGAACTTGTAGATGACTTCGGTGAGCGCACGGGCTTCATCAGTCAGATCCAACCATGACTTCATTTCTGCAATAGCACGAGTGCAAAAGCCAGCTTTGTCCTTTACCGTACCCGATTTCTCCGCGTACGGACGGGAAGACTTCGTCCGTCGGCGGCTTGGCACATTGTCTGGAAGCACTTTGCTTTCGATGAATTTCCCTATCGGCGCTTTGAGAAACGCTGGCCCACGATCAAATTCCTTGAGCACGCAATCCTTGCCCTCGTAAGAGAGCACAACTTGCCGAAGGACTTCCGCAGAGATCAGATTTTCAACTTCACGGCAGGGCAGAATATGCAGACGATCACCAAGCACACTCCGTAATTGAATGTGCCGTTCTTCTTTCCTCTCGTCTTTGTCGGCGATCAAGAAGGCTTCTCCACAAAGCCGCGTTACGTCGATGCCTTGTTCCCCGTCAAGAAACGACCAATGTGTAATGTTGCCGCCTCCGTACTCAACAAACGAGAAATGCAGGTCCTCAAGGAATTTGGTTCTCCCTGTTGTTGCAATATGACTCTGGTAGAGATCCAGGTAGTGCCGCAGGTACATGCGGTCTGTTATGCCTTCAACCCAAATCGTGCAGTTGGAAAGGAACACGGATGAATTTTGCACTCCGAGATCCCGAAGGATCGAAAAGTCGTCACAGGTCCGAAGTGAAACGCGAAATGATGCGGGCTCTCCATTATCTTTCTGGAATGCACCTTTTTCGCACTTATAGATCGAGCATCTGGAGCGATCCAGGGTCATGTCAAGAAACTGATGTGAATGTGTGGCGACAAACAATTGAACGTTGTCACCGACGGACAGCGCGGTCTCAACGAAGACTCGCTGAAATCCTGGGTGGAGGTACAATTCCGGCTCCTCGATGAAGAGCAGGACGTTTTTCTCCTTGTGAAGAAAAATTGGCAACAACAAGATCAGGACATGCTGAATGCCATCTCCGAGTTCGTGGATCGGCTGGTCCGAGTCATTCCCGAGGTTGATGTGAATAACGTTGGTGCCGTCCCGCGGCATTAGCGTTAACGGTTTGCCCTGGAAAAATGTCTCGGATACGAATCGCTCAAAGTCTGCGATCAGTCGTCGCTGTTTCGGATCACCGAGGAGGTGCCGTCGAATGTCTTCGTAAAAGGCCTGACCAGTCAGGACGGGTCGATGGACCATCGACTCGTTCTTGCTTTCCTTTATAACCCGTGGAGCATTAGGGAAGTAGTCCCGCAATGTGGCGGTCAGGTACGGATCATCACTCCCAATTGGTCGCAGTCCGCGCAAAGATGGAATATAGAAATGTTCCATCTGGACTTGGAATTTATTCTGATCTGAATTCGGTGAATACCGATCCTTGGCTAGCGCTTTCGTCAAATCGCGTAGAATTTTTCCAAAATCTGCTCCTCGGGCCGTTAACTCGGTCCTTAATGCACTATCGAGCGCTTTCCAGTTATGCATGAAATTATTATGCAAGTCCTCCCCTGTCGCGACTTCTTGACGTTTACGCGGGTCGGTTCCCTTTGTTCCCCTAAGCTGCGGATGTGCTCGCCGGAGAGCCTGTAACGCGGCCACTTTTTGCGATTCTTCGTCAGGCTGACCGTCTGCTAAAGATCGGATCGCTACAACAAGTTCCCGTTGCGTTTCGCGAATGATATCCGTGTTCTGACCGTTCGAAGAATTGTCCGCGCAAAACGATTCCGAGGCTGAAAATAGTGCGCGAAGCAAGCGACTTTTCCCTGCGTTGTTGGGCCCGATGAATACGTTTAATTTGCCCAAACCACAAAGCCGGTTGCTTGGATCTGCTTCATTCCACTCGTCGAATGCCACATATTCGGGCATCAATTCATCAGGAATCTGAATCTCTCTCAACATTTCCTGCTCCCGTGGAACCCAACGCGGTGTACCGCTTCATAACATCGACACATATTGTAGACGGTAGTTTTTTGGATAGTAACCAACACAAAACAGCCCTGTAGCTTTCACCACAGGGCTGTTGATTCCGGATCTCAGTGGACCGAGTCGCGAACTACTTCGCGATCACGCGGGCCATTTCGAGAACCTTGTTCGAGTAACCCCACTCGTTGTCATACCATGCCACGAGTTTCACGAATGTGCCGTCGAGGGCGATGCCGGCTTCGGCGTCGAAGACGCTGGTGCAGACTTCGCCGATGAAGTCGGTCGAGACCACCTTTTCGGTTGTGTAGGCCATGACGCCCTTCATCGGGCCGTCCGCAGCAGCTTTGACAGCCGCACAGATTTCTTCGTAGGTCGCTGACTTGTTGAGTTCAACAGTCAGGTCCACAACGGACACGTCGGACGTTGGCACGCGGAAGGCCATGCCGGTCAGTTTCTTGTTCAGTTCCGGAATCACCTTGCCGACGGCCTTGG
>JAYTAK010000795.1:0-3383 GCA_043737515.1 Candidatus Kuenenia sp.
GGTGGCGAGAACACTGGGCCTTTATTCCGCCAGTGATGCCCGATCTGTCGGCAGTGGCTGAAAATGAAAACCCGATCGACCATTTTGTGAAAGCTCGACTGGCGGCAAAGAGCCTGAGTTTCTCGAAGCCAGCGTCGCCTGCGATTCTCGTTCGACGTCTGTCGTATGCACTGCTGGGCCTGCCACCCGATTTGAGTGACATCGCCGCCGCTGATGCAGCAGCCGCAAACGGAACTCTGGCGATATGGAACACAGAATTCATCGATCGCTTGCTCGCCTCGCCGCATTTTGGCGAACGCTGGGGGCGATACTGGCTGGATATCTCCAGGTACGCCGACACCAAAGGTTACGTGTTCACTGAAGATCGTGAGTATCCTGATGCGTGGCGTTTTCGTGAATGGGTGATCAAAGCGATCAACGATGACATGCCGTACGATGAATTCCTGAAACGCCAGTTGTCCGCAGATCGCATGCCTGGTGCCGACGATCCGGCGCAATTGGCGGCGATGGGATACCTCACGCTGGGCCGCCGATTCCTCAACAATCCGCATGACATCATCGATGACCGCATCGACGTGGTGACGCGCGGCATGCTGGGACTCACCGCGACATGTGCTCGTTGCCATGATCATAAATTCGACCCGATTCCGACGGCTGACTATTACTCACTGTATGGCGTCTTCGCGTCTTCGGATGAGCCGAAGAACGAGCCGTCCACGCTGCGACTTGTGGACCGCGCGAATCCGGTTGAACCGGTGATCTTTCAGCGCGGCAGTCCGGGGAATCGCGGCGATGCTGTGCCGCGTCGATTCCTGACGGCTCTGTCTGCACCCGGTGCGCCGTCGTTTTCAGACGGCAGCGGCCGACTGGAACTGGCAAATTCGATCGCCAGCCGCAGCAACCCACTCACCGGGCGTGTCGCTGTGAATCGCGTGTGGATGCATCTGTTTGATCGCGGGCTGGTCGATTCGCCAAGTGACTTCGGTGTGCGAACGGATCCGCCCACGAACCCGGAGCTGCTCGATTTTCTCACGATGAGTTTTATGGATCAGCAGTGGTCGATCAAGTCGCTGATTCGGCAGATTGTGACATCGGAGACATGGCAGCAGAGTTCCGATCGTCGCGTCGATGCTGAGGCCGTTGATCCCGAAAATCGACTGTTTGCCCGTATGAATCGCACGCGGCTCGATTTCGAAGGACAACGGGATGCCGTGCTGGCGGTGGCTGGACGACTGGACCCGACAATCGGCGGCACGTCCGTGGATGTGACGACAGACACCGGCACCGGTCGACGTACAATCTACGCCCGCATCGATCGTCAGAATTTCCCTGGTCTGTTTCGCACGTTCGACGTTGCCAGTCCCGACGCCCACGCGGCGAAAAGATTCCAGACGACTGTCCCGCAGCAGGCATTGTTCCAGTTGAACAGTCCGTTCATCATGGATCGCGCGGCTGAGATATCTCATGCGACAAAATTGGCGGAGAGTTCCGGCGATCCGGCAGCACCGATTCGCCTGCTCTTTCAGACCATTCTGCGGCGGCAACCCACGTCGATCGAGATTGAACAATCTCTGGCATACGTGGCACAACTTCAGGCAGAGTATCAGAACTCGACCGGCCCAGCAGGCTGGCGATACGGTTATGGCACAATCGACGAAGCCAATCAGTTGGTCAGCACGTTCTCGGAATTTCCGTTCATGAAAGATGGAGCCTTTCAGGGCGGGGAAAAAATGCCCGACGAGAAGCTCGGCTGGACGTCGTTGAATCGTCGCGGCGGACATCCAGGCGGCACATTGTCCTTGTGTGCGATTCGCCGTTGGACGGCGGATTGTGATTGTCGTATCTTCGTCAACTGCGTTGTCGTGCATGAAAAAGAAGAGGGCGATGGTGTCCGCTGCCGGATTGTGACTCTCGGGCGTGGCGTGATGGCAGATGCAACCGCCCGTAACTCGACGGAGTCTGCCGCAGTTGAAGCATTCGATGTCACTGCCGGCCAGAACATCGATTTCGTGATCGACTGTCGAACCAACGAAGCACACGACTCCTTTCAGTCAAAGATCATGATCACGCAGTCTGTCGGTAAAAAGATCCAACGCATCTGGAAGTCAGACGACGACTTTCGCGACAGCCCGAGTTCCGGCAGACTGAGTGAATGGTCACAATTGGCTCAGGCTTTGCTGCTGACCAACGAATTTGTCTTTGTGGACTGACTTTATGAATCCCTTGATGCCAGAGCCCGACACTTCTCCGATTGCCATCGGCCGCCGCGGCATGCTGACGCGCTGCGGCATGGGATTTGGTTCCATGGCGCTGGCCGGGATGCTGAACGCCGATGCTGCGCATCCTGCACTCGCCGCAGAATCTTCGAATCCGATGTTGCCGAAGCCGGCTCAGTTCCCTTCCAAAATCAAGCACGTCATTCATCTGTTTATGAACGGCGGACCTTCGCAAGTGGATACGTTCGACCCGAAACCAGAGCTTCAACGTCGCGGCGGACAGACGATTTCAGACGGGAATCTGAAGACCGAACGTCCGACCGGCGCGTTGTTCCCGTCGCCGTATCGCTTTCATCGCTATGGCCAAAGCGGTATCGAGGTCAGCGAATTGTTTCCGCACGTGGCGCAGCATGTGGATGACATGGCTATTATTCGGTCGATGCATGCCGACGTGCCGAACCACGAACCGTCACTGCTGCTGATGAACTGTGGCGAAGCGCGGCTGGTGCGGCCGAGTATGGGATCGTGGCTGACCTATGGGCTGGGAACGGAGAATCAGAATCTGCCGGCGTTTGTGGCCATGTGTCCCGGCGGTTTTCCGATTCAGGAGTCGCAGAACTGGCAGAGCGGTTTCCTGCCCGGCGTTTATCAGGGCACGTACGTCGATACGAAACACACGGATATTGAAAAACTCATTGAGAACATCCGCAACGATCGCATCACGCCGAAAGATCAGTCCCTGCAGCTCGGTCTGCTGCAGTCGCTCAACAGACAGCATCTGGCCGAACGACCCGGAGACTCTCAACTGGAATCCCGCATCCAGTCGTTCGAACTGGCGTTTCGTATGCAGACTCAGGCGACTGATGCGTTCGATGTGTCCCGCGAACCCAAACATATCCGTGACATGTATGGCGATGGTGTTCAGGCAAGGCAGATTCTGATCGCGCGTCGCCTGATAGAACGCGGCGTGCGGTTTGTGCAGGTATGGCATGGCGAAGGTCAGCCGTGGGACAATCACGATGATATCGAAGTGAACCACCGTCGCCTGGCGAAGCAATGCGACCAGGCCATCGGCGCACTACTGACCGACCTGAAACAGCGCGGGCTGCTCGAAGAGACGCTCGTGATCTGGGGCGGCGAATTCGGCCGCACGCCGGTTGTCGAGCT
>JAYTAK010000796.1:0-3382 GCA_043737515.1 Candidatus Kuenenia sp.
GGTTCGGTGATCAATGATGTCACCGTGATGTCGGCGATCGAAGCATCGACAATTCAGGTCCTTGGCGGCGAGAATATTGTACTCATCGATCGCCCGAGCATGGGTGGTGAAGACTTTGCCGTTTACATCGAGCACGTTCGCGGAGCACAGTTTCGTCTGGGCTGTGCCGGACCGGCTGGCGACTGGCCATTGCTGCATTCGCCGATTTTTGACGTCGATGAAACCGCGATTCCGCTGGGAGCAAGAATCATGGCACGTTCAGCGTTGTTGCTGGCCATGATCGGGCCGGAGTCATCGTCATGCCCGTAATGCGATTTACTCCCAACACCAGCCCGACGATCGGCGTTGAAATTGAACTTCAACTGATCGATTCGAAAGAATTGGCGCTGACAAATGCGATCGATCAGGTGCTGGCGGCGCTGCCGGAACATTTGCGGGATTCCGTGAAGCCGGAACTCATGCAATGTTATGTCGAAATCAACACCCGCATCTGTCGCAACGTGCGCGAAGTGGGCGAGGACCTGCGCGACAAACTGACGCAACTGGAATCCATCATTCATCCGATGGGTGTCCGGCTGCTGTGGTCCGGAACACATCCGTTTTCTTCATGGCGACATCAGAAGATCACGAATCACGAACGCTACGCACGACTGGTGACATTGATGGAAGACGTCGTGCGGCGGATGGTCACGTTTGGTCTGCATGTGCATATCGGTGTCGATTCCGGCGACAAAGCTGTCATGATCTGTGATCGCATGTTGCATCACCTGCCACTGCTGTTGGCGCTGTCGGCGAACTCACCATTCTGGGAAGGACGCAGCACGGGGCTGCATTCCAATCGTTCAAAGGTCATGGAAGGTCTGCCCACGGCCGGACTTCCGCATCAGATGCGGAACTGGAGTGAGTATGTCTGGCTCGTCAAGCACCTGCGGGAAACCGGGTTTATCAATTCCATTCGCGAAATCTGGTGGGACATCCGACCGCATCATGATTTCGGAACGGTGGAACTGCGTGTCTGCGATGTGCCGCCCTGTCTGGATCATGTGCTCGCGATTACGGCGCTGGTTCAATGCCTTGTGCATACGATTTCGAATGAGATCGACGAAGGTACGTTCCTGTCGGAATACCATCCGATGATGGTCGAACAGAACAAATGGCGCGCCACCAGATACGGTGCCGACGCGGCGCTCGTGAGTTCCACGACGTTTCAGCAGCGGTCTGTACCGGAACTTGTGGAAGAGCTGACTGCGCGGCTGACACCCACGGCGATAGAACTCAATTGTCTGGCTGAATTGAAGTCGGTGCTGTCGCTTCCCGCCGCCAGCGGTGCCCGACGTCAGGTGGAAATCTATGAAGCGACTGGCAGTCGGCGTAAGGTTGTTGAAAAGCTGCTCGAACGCCCGGCGTTTTAGTTCTGTAGTTGAATTAAGTGACTGTTGAAAGTCAGCGGAAGGCGACGGGTTCCGGACACGCCGTCGCCTGCGGCTTAGGACCGGCGCAGAAATAACTGTCGTGGCCGACGCTGCCAGCGTCGGTTCGCCACGAGGGGACACTTATTGGTGCGCCAGTCCTTAGCGTTAAACGATTTAGGGCTGGGATGAAAATAACCGTCTGGTGTTGTTAAGGCAAGAAAATTATGAGGTAAGAAGATGAGTCGCATTGGAGTAACCGTTCACGTCATCTTGAGAATGACCGTTTGAACCACAGATGGACGCGGATGAACACAGATTGACAGTTGACTTATATCTGTGTGAATTTGTGTTTATCTGTGGTTTCTGCCGTAGGTTGCATGATGAGGCGTGAACGCTTACGAAGTTTTTTGTTTAACGATAAGCCGGAGGCGTCGATACGTCACGCGGTCGCCTGCGTCTTGTCGTTAAACGAGTGATGTCAAATAACTTTTACACCACTGCTTAAATCCGACAGTTATTATTGCGACGATCCTTAGGCATCCAGGCAGGGTGTGTGCAGCGACAGCGGAACACACCATTATCTTACGCTTTCGCGAGTGGTGCGTTGCGCTCCGCTTCACGCACCGTACATCGACTTGACAAGCTGGAAGCTTATCCCACGTAGAAAATGACTTGACAAGCTGGAAGCTTATCCCACGTAGAAAATGACTTGACAAGCTGGGAGCTTATCCCACGTAGAAAATGAGTTCTGTAAAATGCCGTTGAAGATTGTTCTGATGGGGACCGGAGACTTTGCCATCCCGACGTTTCGTGCGCTGCTGAATTCACAGCATGAGGTCGCAGGAGTTTTGACGCAGCCGGACAAGACTGGTCGTGGGCATCATCAACATGCGAATCCGGTGAAAGAACTGGCGGTCGCGAAGGCGGTGCCCGTGTTTCAGCCTGAACGCGTCAATCGCCCGGAGATGCTGGAGACGTTGCGATCACTTGAGGCTGACGTGTTTATCGTGGCGGCATACGGTCAGATTCTGAAGCCCGAATTGCTGGCGATTCCGCGACTGGGTGCGTTCAATCTTCACGGTTCGCTGCTTCCACGTCATCGCGGTGCGGCTCCTGTGCAGTATGCGATCTGGAAAGGAGATCCAGTGACCGGGGTGACCATTTTTCAGATTGAAGTGCCATTGGATTCCGGGCCGATGGTTGGTCGCATCGAAACACCGATCGGTGCAGCGGAGACTTCGGGAGAACTCATGCTGCGGCTCGCGGAATTGTCGGTTCCGCTCACGCTGGAAGTTTTGCAGAAGCTCGAAGCCGGCACTGCCGTGTTTGAGCCGCAGGATGCGACGCTCGTGACATTTGCCCCAAAGATTCCCCGCGAGGCCGGAGTGATTGACTGGTCGAAATCGCGGCATGAAATCGAGTGTCATGTGCGCGCGATGCAGCCGTGGCCAAAGGCGCCATCGGTGTTGCAGCGACGGGACCAGCCGCCGTTGCGTTGTCTTGTTGCCGTTGTTTCCGACGCGGAATGTTTCGACAGCGACGTGCCCGAACGCTGCGACAATCCCGGCAGAGTCCTCGAACATCAGGGGCGGTTGCTGGTTGGTACCGGTGACGGATGGCTCGAGATCCTGAAACTGCAACCCGAAGGTCGAAAGGCCGTCGATGGACGTGCGTTTGTGAATGGATATCCGCTGGCTGAGGGTGATGGATTTGTAGCGACGATGGAAAGGAACGCATCATGCTGACACAAACGGATTCCACTTGCAGCTCACGATTGGTTTTAGAGCGAAAAACGATTGTGGGAGAATGCTCGTTTAACCCGGATTATTCACGTAGGCCGGACCAAATTCGCGTAGGCCCGTGCCGGAACTGCACAAACGTGATTTTCCGCATTTGACAGACTGTTGGTGATCGCAGGATTGGTTAGCGAATGCAGTTCCGGCGTTTATCGCGTTTGTTTGGTCCGGCCT
>JAYTAK010000797.1:0-17792 GCA_043737515.1 Candidatus Kuenenia sp.
CGGCAGGTGTCTGGCAATTGCCGGAACGGCGCTGCGCTTGGTCCGGCCTACCCCCAACTCAACTCGCGCTAACGCTGCGTCGAAACATAAACGGTTCGCCGTTGACTTCGTATCCTTGCCGCATCGCAATGTTCATGACAAGGCCGATCCCGGTGTACGTCGAGATCAAACTGCTGCCGCCGTAACTGCAGAGCGGCAGCGTAGTCCCAGTGATGGGCAACAGTCCGACCGTCATGCCCGTATTCAGTAGTGTCTGCACCGCGATGAGTGTGATCACCCCGACGCAGACAAGTCTCCCATAAGGTTCGCGCGTGCGTCGGGCGACCTGCAGGCATTTCCAGACCAGCACACAATACAACAGCAGCACAGCGGCACAGCCAGGAAAACCAAAACGCTCACCGATCATCACGAAGATGAAGTCCGTGCGCGAGGCCGGGAGCTGCCACGCCGTCGGATCGTCGATCAGCGGTTCTTTCTGACTGCTGTTGCCCCAGTAGCCTCCCAGAGCGAGAATCTGTTTTGACTGATGCAGATGAAAACCGTCACCAGCCGGTGCAGAACCTCCGTCGCGCTGGGTAAACACTGACACGATGCGCGACTGCTGCTCGGGGCTCATTTGAGTCCAGAGCAGCGGCAGGCACGCGAGTCCTGGAATCGCAGCGGCGGCGAGGTGTTTCGTGCGGGCACCAGCGGCGAACAGCATGGCGTACAGTACGGGAAGAAACAACAACGCCGTGTCCAGATCCGGCTCGCGCACGATCAGCAGCATCGGGAAAAACGCCATCAGCAAAGGCGGCAGCAGCCCTGCAACAGTGCGCTGGCTGGAGCGATACATCAGGTATGCTGCCAGCGACATGATGTACGCCAGCCGGGCGGGTTCGCTGGGCTGAAAGTCAAACAGCCCCAACGGAATCCATCGTCGTGATCCGTTGACAGGTGGCATGAACAGCGTCACCGCCAGCAACATTAACGTTGTCAGAAAGAACCACGGACTCAGTTGGCTCAATAATCGATACGGCACCAGTAACACGGTAAACATGGCCAGCATCGCGAGAAACAACCAGATCAACTGGCGTTCGACAAGCTGCGTTCGCCCATACAGCTCATCAGCGCGCACAAGTCCGCACAGACCCAGAATGGTGATCGCAAGGCAGACGATCAGGATCGTCCACGGAAATTGTCGAATCCACGACGTCACGCTGTCAGTTACTCCATGATGCGATAATCCGAGATTCGAAATCCGAAGTGCAGGATGTTTTGAGTTTCGTGCTTCGAAGATATTTCGGATTTCGCCATTCGGATTTCGGATTTCCGCTGAGCGGGCCGTTATGGCTGCAGAATGTGCTTGCCGTCTTCGAACTGTTTGTGGCAGGCGTTGCAGTTGTCGAGCATCGTTTTGTACGCCGTTGTGGCCGCTTCAAAATTCTTCTCTTTCGCAGCCTTGTACAATTGCGCACCATGGGTCTTTGACGCTGTGGCGTGCTTGACCCAGTCTTCTCCGTGTTCATCAGGCTTCCGCGTAAAGAGCAGATTGCAGCTCTCGGCAAGGATGAGTGAATCTGACTTCACAGCCTTCCAGCCCTTGTTGTCGGCTGGTGCGGCCGCCATGCTGGCTTTGAGCCGCAGGTACGTGGGCTGAAAAACGTATTCCATGAATTCATGCATACTTTCTTCAACCGGCGCGGCGTCGTCTGTCGCGGCCGCAGGCGAATAAGCGGCTTGAGCATCAATGGGCGTCGAGTACACAAGACCCAGAGCAATGACCGCGACAACGACAGCGAACAATGAACTGACGAATTTCATATTTCAGATCCTTTAATGTGATGGTGGAAATCTCGAACTGCCTCACATGTTATACGAACAGATGTCTGTCTCACAAACAGTGGAGCCTGCCTCAATGAAAACGGACGGCTGTTTGAGCCCGGATTGCCGGGTCGCAGATCATTCGGCGACTGCAACTCGGTGCTCTGTCAGCAATGGATTGCAGGGTGGCCGGGGTTGGAGGGCACCAGCCCGAAACCCCGGGGCTTCCTTCGTTCCGCTCAGTCCAGCCTCGGCCACCCGATCCATCAAGGCACGACTGACCGAGCAATTCAGGCGGCTGCGGATTCTCGGCGTTTCTTTCTGGCGTCTGGCGGAGTCTTCCAGCGGCGATGAACCCAGAAGTATTGTTCGGGTGCTTTTCGAATCAGGGCTTCCAGCGATGAAGTGAACCGCTGCGTAAGTTCAGTGATCCCGTTAGCACCCTGAAAATCCGCTGGATCGATCACGTCCTGTGTGGTCAGGTTGAATCGAATCCAGCGACAGTCTCTCTGTGCCGCTTCATTCAATCGAAACGCGCCTCCCACGACGATCAAGGCATTGTACTGCAGCGCCAGCAGGGCGATCGACTTAAATGTTGACGCAGGCCGACCGAAGAAATCCACGAAGACACCCGAGCGCCCGGCGTCCTGATCACACAACAACGACGCCATACCGCAGTGTTCCATGATGTCGGAAACTCTCTCGCTCGCGCCGTGTTTCAGGATCATCGAGTTCCCGGTCGATTCACGGTAGTCCTTAAACCACTTGTGCAGATAAGGATTGTCCAGATGACGTGCGACGACACCCATCGGGAATCCGAAGTGTCCGAACGAGTTGACGCTGATTTCCCAGTTTCCAAAATGGCCTCCCAGAAACAACACTGGCCGACCGGAACAGAGTGCCCTGACACAATCGACGCGTCGGTCGAAGTCCAGGACATCCGACGAAGTGGCCAGACGGAAGCGGCGATGAAGCTGGATCATTTCGCAGACCATCCGAAACAGGTGCAGCCACATACCATGAATGATCTGATTCGCCTGATCGTCCGACATCGATTCGCCAAACGCCAGTCTCAGGTTTTCCTTAGCCACGTCACTGCGACTGAGCTTTGTCGGGACGACACACATCATCGTCCATGCCAGACATTCAGCCAGCATGACGCTCGCGCGTACGGGCAGACACTTCACGACAAAGAGCAGTGACTGAAAAATGGTGTATTCGAGCAGATGTCGGAGCTTGAGCAGAGACATTCGATTCTGATGTGCGTGACACGAAAACGGGGATTACCGGCAGATGTCCGGAAAACGGATCATAGTCGGACATTCGATTTCGTTGAACGGCAAGCCGCAGCAATGGCTTCGACGCCGTGTCTTGTGCGAGCCGACGGAGCGGCTCGCTTACGTAGCTCAGTCGCTCCGCCAACTGAGATTCACAGGGGAAACGTAGTCATCCGTACAAGGTCGATTTATGGTAACCACCTTGTGGCGTTGTTCATGGACGGGCGAGAACGGGAATGCGAGCCGACGGAGCGGCTCGCCTACGTAGGTCCGCCGCTCTGTCGGCGGACATCTGTCGCTTCGCGGAAATCTTCTCAATAAGACCAAACTCCCTGCGTTTGCTGAGCAGAGTGCCCTGTCGCAGGCGAAATATCACGAATGTCGCGGGACTCCAGCGCGTTGTTTACCTGAAAACCAAGGGTTTTCGGGGAAACGTCCGACGCATCCCCGGACTGAAATCTGACAAAAGTGGGCCGGATCGGCATGGAATGTGGTCAAAACATTGCTTCCGTGTGGTTTACGAGGTAGGATTTTGTCGAAGTTTCCCGATGGATCGGTTTTGTAATTCCTGCGACATCACAATCGCTGGCACACAGTTCAGCGTGCCATCGTCACCGTGAGGACAGAAACGTGAGCAGTATTGATGCATCATCAGCTTCCGCTGGCGAACCGCTCCAGGCAGACGTTGATTCAACGGTCTGGTCGATTCTTGACGCCGTGCCCTCATGGGGCATCAGTCTGCTTGTCCATGTCTGCGTGATTCTGCTGGTTGCGATGATCACGCTTCCAGACATCATCATGCCGGAAATCAATCTCACCTCAACCATCGAACCTGAAGAGATTCGCCAGGAAGTCTACGAGCTTTCTTCCAATCCGACGGAGACACTCGGCAGTCTCAGCACTCTCAATATTCAAGGCGAATCTGCAGCGGTCGCTCAGGATCGAGGTTTGGAAAACCACCTTGAGCAGGTCGAACAAATTCAGGAAGACCTCGTCAATCCACGTATCGCCCAGTTTCAAACAATGGCCTCGCCGAACGAAGCCCAGGTTCTGGATGCCATCGATCTCACCGGCACGACGGAACAGGCCGGAGGCACCGAGGGTGCTGTCGATCGAATCACGCTGGAGATTGCCTCTTCGCTTCGCCAGCGCAAGACGCTTCCTGTCTGGTTGTTTGACGAATCGTTGTCGCTTGAATCCCGGCGTGAACTGATCACAAATCGCTTTGACAGCATCTATCGTCAGCTCGGACTCATGGAAGATCTTGACACACAGGGTGCTCTGAAAACCGGCATCATTGGCTACGGTGAGAATATTCATGTCCTCGTCAAAGAGCCAAGCAGTGATCTTACTGAGCTGACGAACGCCGTCAAAAGTATCAAGAGCGACGAATCCGGCAAAGAAAACGTCTTCGCTGCCGTTGACGAAGCACTCAAAGTCTACATGCCGTTCAAACGCAAAATGCGGGCGAACATGATGATTATCATCGTGACGGACGAACGCGGTGACGACTTTCAGGCTCTGGAATCAATTGTCAAACGCTGCACTCGCGACGGCATCAAAGTTTACTGCATCGGCAATGCGTCAATCTTTGGCCGCGAGAAGGGTTTCGTGCGATACAACTGGGAATTTGACGGCGAAAAATTTGAAGAAGACATTCCCGTCGATCAGGGCCCCGAAACATTTATGGCCGAAGGCCTGGACCTTCCGTTTTGGACAAATATGCCCCGTGACCTGACTCGCATGTCATCTGGCTACGGACCATACACCTTGTCTCGATTGACCGCCGAAACCGGTGGCATTTTCCTGATTGCCGATGATGCGGTGGGCGACAAATGGGACCCGCAGATCATGCGGCAATATGCTCCCGATTATCGCCCAATGGCCGCGTATATGAAGCAGCTTCAGGGCAATCTTGCTAAACAGGCGTTGGTGACCGCAGCTACAGCCAAGAATGCAATGACCGAAGACGTGCCGATTCCACAACGGGTTTTCCAGGCCAATAACGACAACATTCTCCGTGAACAGATCACTGAAGCTCAAAAACCGCTGGCTGTGCTGGACTATTTTCTCCAGCGGACTCATGAGGCGCTGGAAGCAGGCGAGAAGGATCGCGATAAGCTGGATTCCGATCGTTGGCGGGCGAGCTATGACCTTGCCATGGGCCGCATCCTGGCAATGCGCGTGCGAGCGTTTGGATACAACGCCGTACTGGCGGAGATGAAGTCCAATCCGAAAAAGTTCGAAAAGCCAGAAAGTAACCAGTGGCGACTGGTTCCGGCAGAAACCATCAATGCCGGTGCCAATGTTCGCAAGATGAACGACAAAGCACTGGAGTATCTGAATCGCGTGATCACGGAGCATCCCGGCACACCATGGGCGTATCTGGCCAAGGTCGAATTGCGTGATCCGCTGGGCTGGGAATGGGTCGAAGGCCATACTCCGATCGCCCAAATGGCCGCTGGCGGTCAGGAACGTGGTCCGCAGTTTGCTGCGGAAGAAGAACAACGTCGTCAGCAGGAACGACAACGCCAGCAAAAGAAAAACGTCAGCCGACCCAAGCTGTAACAGACTTGCAGTTCGTGTACCCTGGACATTTCATGTCCGAGCCCTTGCCAGAAAACGTCGGGCAGCGTCATGATGACTGACCAACGGTAACTTTGGCCTCGGCAGTGTTGCAGGGTGTCCCGACGGACATGAATGTCCATCCTACAAATGAACTGGTCGCAGTACCGCTGACATGTCGCAAAAGAATCAGAAGTTCGAGCTGGTCAGTGAGTTCGCTCCGGCCGGAGATCAGCCTCGTGCCATTGAATCGCTGATTAAAGGGATCACTGACAACAAACGCACGCAGGTGCTGCTGGGAGTGACTGGATCCGGCAAGACGTTCACCATGGCGAACGTCATCCAGCATGTGCAAAAACCGACGCTGGTGCTCTCGCACAACAAGACGCTCGCCGCACAACTGTATGGTGAATTCCGCGAGTTCTTCCCGAATAACGCGGTCACCTACTTCGTCAGCTACTACGACTACTACCAGCCCGAAGCCTACATTCCGCAGCGCGATATTTACATTGAAAAGGACGCATCGATCAATGAGGAAATTGACCGTCTGAGGTTGCTGGCGACCAGCGCTCTGGTCAGCCGGAATGATGTGATCGTCGTGGCCAGCGTGAGCTGCATTTACGGTCTGGGTTCGCCTAAAGATTATCTGAGCATGATGATTCCGCTGCATGTCGGGCAGCAGGTCGATCGCGACAAACTGCTCATGCGACTGATCGATATTCATTACGATCGCAATGACTTCGATCCGGCCCGCGCAAAGTTTCGAGTCCGCGGTGATGTGATTGAATGCTGGCCAGCGTATGAAGAATTTGCTTATCGCATTGAGTTGTGGGGCGACGAGATCGAAAAGCTGAGCATGATTGATCCGGTCTCCGGCAAGGAATCTCAGTCGCTCAGGGAGATTTACATCTATCCGGCCAAACACTTTGTCCTGCCCCAAAGCCGCATCGACGCAGCGCTCGATGAGATCCGTGAAGAACTTGACGCGACGCTGGAAGTGTTTCGCAAAGAAGGCAAGCTGCTGGAAGCCCAGCGACTGGCCGCAAGAACCCGGCATGATCTGGAACTCATGAAGGAGACAGGCTTCTGTCCCGGCATCGAAAACTACAGTCGGGCACTCGCCGGGCGGAAACCGGGCGAACCGCCGTATACGCTCTATGACTTCTTTCCGGAGGATTTCCTGATCTTCGTCGATGAATCACACGCGACGCTGCCACAGATTCGAGCGATGCATGCCGGCGATCAGGCGCGGAAGACGACACTCGTCGAGCATGGATTTCGGCTGCCCATGGCAAAAGACAATCGTCCGCTGAAATTCGACGAATGGAACAGCAAGCCTTCGTATCGCGTCTTTGTATCAGCGACTCCGGGAAACTGGGAACTCGATCAGACCGGGGGCGAAGTTGTGGAACAGGTCATTCGTCCGACAGGTCTGGTGGACCCGGAAATCTTCGTCGTCCCTGCGCGGGGTCAGGTGCAACACCTGATGGAACAGGTGCGCGAACGAGCGGCGAGCAATGAACGTACGCTGGTCACGACGCTGACCAAGCGGATGGCGGAAGATCTGACGAAGTATATGAAGGAAGAATCCATTCGTTGCGAATGGCTGCATTCCGAATTGAATGCCGTGGAACGAGTCGAGATTCTGCGTGAACTGCGTGAAGGAAAATTTGATGCCGTGGTCGGTGTGAATCTGCTCCGGGAAGGACTGGATCTGCCGGAAGTGTCGCTGGTCGCGATCCTGGACGCCGACAAGGAAGGCTTTCTGCGCAGCGAAACAAGTCTGATTCAGACGATTGGCCGTTCCGCCAGAAACGTGAACTCCAAAGTGATCCTGTATGCTGACAAAGTCACGGAAAGCATGCAAAAAGCGATCGACGAAACGAACCGGCGTCGAAAGCTGCAGTCGGAATTCAACATCGTCCATGGAATCACGCCGGAGACAATCCAAAAGGCAATTCGCAAAGGCATTGAAGAAGAAATCCAGGCCCGCCGCGTGGAACGGGAGTCAGTCGGCATCACCGCAGAATCACAATTCGTCACGCTGGAGTTCATCCGGGAACTTGAAAGTGAAATGCTCGTTGCTGCCGAGCAACTGGATTTCGAACGCGCGGCTCAGTTGAGAGACCGCATTCACGAATTGAAAAAGAAAATGGGCCAGCCGGTTCCTGATGAAGAGGATTCTGAAAGCCCCGGATTCACATCGAAAGGCCGTCGAGCGGGAAAGAAATCCGGTCGGAAACGTCGCTAAGGATCGGCGCCAACGGGTGCAGTGTTCAGTCGTTGAATTCGCCCTGGATCGTAACGATCAGCCGTCGTCGACCGCCTTGATTCCGATGTTCGCAAAGGTAGATTCCCTGCCATGTGCCGGTCAGCAGGCGACCATTGGAAATCGGGATCGAAACAGAAGACCCGGTGAGCGCCGCCTTCACATGCGCCGGCATGTCGTCCGGACCTTCGCAGGTGTGCTGGTACGGCCACGATTCTGGTGCCAACCGGTCCAGCGCCATGCTGAGGTCAGCAGGCACATCCGGATCGGCGTTTTCATTGATGGTCAATGACGCTGACGTGTGCTGAATAAAGACGTGCATGAGTCCAATGCGACACCGCTTCAAGACCGCGAGATCCTGTACCACATGCTGCGTGATCAAATGACATCCGCGCGGAAACGCCGGAAGAATGATTTCTGACTGATGCCAGCCGGACATGGTGGTCGGCTCCGAAAAAGTGAAAGCGTTCAGCGTTCAGCGCAAAGCGGACAAGTTCTGGCAGAACTTCGGTGAATTGTACAGAGACCACCATGAACGGCACGCGACTCGCTGACTGTCGGTAAAAGCCGCAGAATTTTGCCGATAACGGGCCTGGGATTGCGTTTCCCGAAGTAACGCGGCGATTCCGGGGCCGAGTCAGGGACTTCAGAATTCATTTGTCGTTTCGCTCACAACAAGTAACGCTGTCCGATTACAATCGCCACTGACAATTCAGATCACCAGTCCCAATGAGATCGCCAATATGGCTTCTGCAACGACGAATCTTGAATCGCAGCTATTGGAACTCGAACGACTCCGTTCCCGATGTGTCTCTGCGCGAGATGCGGTGAATTCTGTGCGGCGGCGGTTGGCAGAGCTGACCGATCAGGAAGCGGAACTGACGGCCTCGATTCACAGTCGGCATGAATCAGAAGTCCGCGCGCAGCTTGAGCGCATGGCACAGAACGCTCGTGATCGTCTGATGCAGTCCGAACATGACATCAGCAGTGTGCGTGAAGCCGCGGCTGAATCGCGCGAACGCAGATTGAATGAACTGGCAGCGGGGTTCAAAGAGGATGTCACCACCGTTCGTCAACAACTTCAGAGCGAACTCTGGGTCCTGCAGTCCGTTTGTGACGAGTCGAACGAAGACACTCCGGTGCGGGAGGCCGAACGTGCGCTGGAGGTCTTCCACACCCAACAGGCGTTCGCGACACAGCAACTGATCGATTTGGACGCCAGACTTCAATTCACGGCGAAATACCTTGAGCATTGCCATGCCGGAACGGATTCAACAATCCCGCCGGTCAATGTTCCCATCAAAGGCCGCGATGCCAGTCACACGCTTGCGATGGAGCAGGTCAATCTCGCCATGGCGTCCGCCGTCGCGATTGATCGCCAGCATCTGCCTCAATGGATTTGTGGCCTGCGAATCTGGGGACTGCCGCTGCTGATTTTCTTCGTCGTCGCCATCGTCGCGACCGGCGTGCGGGCCGACTTGCGGTTGTTCCTGAATCCTGAACTGCAAAAGCCGGACTGGGAATGGTTTGGCGTGTCCTGCCTCATTGGAGCCGCCACGGCCGTCCTGTTCGGAACCGTATTGCTGGTGTTGGTGCAGTCACGACTTCGAGCGAGTTACGAAGACATGCTGCAGCATGTCTCGAATGCCAGATCGGCTCTTGAATACTGGACGCAAAAAAGTCAGCAGGAATTGAAGCGCGTGGAGGCGGCTGCAGAGACATGGAAAACATCGATGCAGCAGCATCGCGAACAGCATTCGGCAAAGCTGCAGCACGCGGCAGATGAACAAATTCACGAACGCACGCGTGCCTACAACGAACAGGTCGCACGGCATGAAAAGTTGTCGCAGGAACAAATCGCTGCCAGCGACGCGGAATCGTCGCGGCAACAATCGGCGGTTGAACACTGGCGAGGACAGGAGATCGCGCGAATCAAAGCGACACTGAAATCCGAACACGATCAGTCTCTCGCCGCACTGGCCACGCGCAATGCAGCGACACGCAAGTCACAGCACGCGGACGAAACTGCCGCGATTACGCGGTGGAAGGCGGATATCACGCTCGCGCGGGAACTGGCACGCAGCAGCCGCGAACGAGTCGCCGCATTTCCGCGCTGGTCGCAGATGCGAGGTTCCCACTGGAACGTTCCGACGGTGCTGCCCGCAGCATTGCCGATCGGTGACTTGCTGGCAACTCTTCCCGCACCGCCGCAGGGCGACAGTCGGGAGCCGGACGCGAACCTGTGCCTTGAAATGCCAGCCTTCCTGAATTTTCCCCGCGACACGTCGATTGTGATTGAACACGATGTGGCAGGGCGCGAACCGGCGCTCGAATTTGTGCGTTCAGTTCTCCTGCGACTGCTGACGAGCATCATGCCGGGGCGCGTGCAGTTCACGCTGATCGATCCCGTGGGGCTGGGCCAGAGTTTTTCCGCGCTGATGCATCTTGCTGACTTTGACGAACTCCTGATCAGCAACCGAATCTGGACTGAGGCGACTCAGATTCGCGACCGCTTGCAAAAAGTGACCGAACACATGGAGAGCGTCTTTCAGACGTATCTTCGCAGTGAATTTGAATCGATCGAAGACTACAACGCGGCGGCAGGCGAGGTCGCGGAACCGTACCATTTTGTCGTCGTCGCCGGATTTCCCGCAGCGTTTACCGAAGAGGCCGCGCGGCATCTGACCAGCATTCTGACCAGTGGCCCTCGATGTGGAGTCCATGCGATTGTCACATGGTCTCCGAATCAGCCGATTCCTCGTTCGTTCGACATCAACAATCTGCGCGAATCCTGCACAGAGTTCACGGTGACAGACGGACATGTCGTACCACGCCTTGAATCACCGAGTTCTGCCGAATTCGAAGCACTCGTGCCGCCTGATTCCGCCGATTACGTCAGTCTGGTCCGCGCCGTTGGCGAGCAGTCTCGAGACGCGCGGCGGGTTGAGGTGTCGTTCAATCGCATTGCTCCGAAACCGGACGCGATCTGGAGTCTGTGTTCCGCCGAAGGCTTGGACGTGCCCATTGGTCGAGCCGGTGCAGCGCGGCTGCAGTTCATGCGTCTGGGCCGTGGCACCAGCCAGCATGTTCTGGTGGCTGGCAAGACGGGTTCCGGCAAATCCACATTGCTGCATATCCTGATCACGAATCTGGCGCTGTATTACAGCCCGGATGAAATTCAGTTCTATCTGATCGACTTCAAGAAGGGCGTAGAATTTCGGACGTACGCTGCCAACAAGCTGCCTCATGCCCGCGTCGTGGCCATTGAGAGTGATCGCGAATTCGGTTTGAGCGTACTCGAACGCCTCGACGAAGTGTTGCAGGAACGCGGCGAGCTGTTTCGTATTCGTGGCGTGCAGGACGTGCCTTCGTTCCGACGGGAGTTCCCCGACGAACGCATGCCGCGGCTCTTGTTGCTGATCGATGAGTTTCAGGAATTCTTTACGACAGAGGACCGTGTTTCGTCGCGTGCCTCGTTACTGCTCGATCGCCTGGTGAGGCAGGGCCGAGCGTTCGGTATTCACGTTCTGCTCGGTTCGCAGACGCTGGGAGGAGCGTACTCGCTGGCCCGCAGCACAATGGGTCAGGTCGGAGTCCGCATCGCGCTGCAGTGCAGTGAAAGCGATGCACACTTGATTTTAAGCGAAGAGAATTCAGCCGCTCGTCTGCTGACTCGCCCCGGTGAAGCGATTTACAACGACGCCAACGGAATGGTTGAAGGCAATCATCCGTTTCAGATCGCGTGGCTGGATGAGGCCAAACGCGAATCGATGATTCATGCCATGATTCAGCGGCCCGACTATCATCGAAATTCCGACGGCCGCATGATTGTGTTCGAAGGCAACGTGGCACCCAGCCTGGAACTCTGCAGCCCGCTCAATGCCTGGCTTTCCAGCACGCCGGATGCCACGCGGCACTTTGTCGATACGCTGCCTGCGTGGATCGGCGAACCGGTGGCAATCGCGGCACCTGTGTGCATCGAGTTTCGGCGATCCGGTGGCCAGAACGTCCTGATCGTCGGCCAGGAAGGAGAACTGGCCGACACCATTCTGGCATCAACCATCGTGAGCTGGACTGTGGGTTCCGACACCGCAGCGGATCACCGAACCTCGCAACTCACACTGCTTCACGATGGCCGTGATCGCGCGTCGCAAACGCGAATTGCCGAGACGTTTACTTCAAACATTGCTCCTCGATTTCGTCTGGCAGATAACAAGGAAGCTGATACCGTTGTCGCGGACCTTTGGCAACAGATGACAGCTCGGGAAAGTGGCGGAGCGCCGCCAGACAGTCCGGAATTGATCCTGGCGATTCGCAACATCGGCCAGTTCCGCTCGCTGCGTCGCGATGAAGACGACTACGGCATGTCGGGCTTTGGTGCGGCGAAGGAGGCGACACCTGCCACGATGCTGGGCGACCTCATTCGCAAAGGTCCGCTCGTGGGAATTCACGTCATCATCTGGGCCGACACATTCAGCAACGCGATGCGCTGGTTATCGACGTCGCTGTTGCGCGAATTCGACAACCGGATTGCGTTCCGTCTGAATCAGACGGATTCTGCCAGTCTGATCGATACGCCGGTTGCTGCCGCGCTCAGCCCCGGCCGCGCGATTCTGTATCGCGATCAAACGGGGACCGCCGATCGATTCCGGCCGTTCAACTGGCCTTCCACTGCATGGCTGCAATCCGTCAGTCGCGCAAACGACGTCCCGGTGGATCAGCCGGAATTCGATATCGATGAAATGACGATTGAGTAATTTGGAGTCACAGGCGAATCTATACCTGCCACTCGCCTGACCTTATGCCGACACAGCACATGCCTGGCGACCTACTCGGGGCGGCGGCCTTCGCTGCGGAGTCGATCATCGATCCAGTGAGTCAGCAACTCGTCGAATTTGCCTCGTGGATCACCAGCGTAATCCAGGCGGTGATAGCGACCGTCGTGATAGCACTGATCCACGAGCAACTGTAGTTGTAAGATGACATCACGCTCGTCATAACGCAGCGGAATCGGAATATTGGGCAACGGCTGTTCAAGCGGTGCGCGGTAGACTTCGAACTGATCCGGCTTTTGGTCGCGATAGACGCAGATCAAATACGGAGTGCGTTGTTCTGGGCGGAGTTCTTCCAGCGGAGCGGCCAGTACGTACGAACCTTGCCGAACCAGATCGATTTCGACAAGATTGACTCCCGCGTCGATATAGTCCAACTGTTTGCGGGTATATTGTTCACGAGCGCGACTGCCGACTTTATTCCATGGACTGATGAATTCGATCGCTGTAATCACGCGACCGTCCCGATCAACGATCTCGATGTGCCGCGTTGGATGAGGTGCGCGTTTCAGCAAAAGAGGCTCAGCAGCCATGGCGATGCTGTTACGTTCGTTCGCCGGAGTGAACGTACTGTCCTGCGAAATATGAATGTCCGGGCGAATGGAAGACGCACTGTCGCCTTCGTGAACAGCAAGATTCTCTTCGATGTTTGCCTGCAAGTCACTCGGCAGTTGCTCATTAATCTGGTTCGCCGCATAGACAATCAGCCGAGCGTGTACCTCAGGCCAACGCGATTCGAGAAAAGGATCCATGCCGGGAAACGGGCTTTTCAGCATTCATCCACTCCCACTCGAAAACTACAAATACGGCAGAAACCCACAGAGTACATTTTGTCGGCTCTGCAGCTTTTCGATCATCTGATTGAGTTCGCGCATTTCAGGAGTGGATTCGCGGCGGATCGACGGGCCGCCTTGAGGCAGTGGTTTCTGTTCGGCATCAGCCTTTGCCTTGGCGTCATCTGCGTCAGAATCGATTCCCGGACTCGTGTAGGAAGGATAGATCGGTGGAGCATCGTGTTGAACGGTGTCCTGCGAAGGCTCGGTCCTCTGTGGATTCTGCGGATCGGTCCACCGGAGATTCCAGACCATCAATACCAACAGACAAGCGGCGACGACGCTTCCCACAATGCGCGCACGATCAGCCCAGCGACCGTAGCGGACCTGTGTATGCACATTCAGCGCAACACGTTCGCGCAGACCAGCAGTCAATTGGGGCAATGTACCTGCGTCGCGGAGAAGATTGTGCTCAGGGAGTGATGGTTCCGGAATCTTCAAAAAGGGTTCACTCATGTTGATCACACTTCCAGTTCAAAAAAGGCGAGCAAAAAGGCGGGCCAAAAAGGCGGGCGGGCAAAATCGGGTGGGTTATCGGACAAGTGATTCAAGGCTGCGCTGGAGTTTTTCCATTGCATATCGATATCGGCTGGCCACAGTATTCTGAGACAGCCCAAGTGCTTCGGCGATTTCAGCAAACGTTAATTCTTCCCAATGCTTGAGAATGACAACTTCAGATTGATTCTTCGGCAGAGATTTCAGCATCCGCCGCACGGTGTCGGCTGTTTCCTCGTGAACAATTTGCGATTCCACACTTTCTTCGCCGGAACCGCGCTCGGCAACTTCCAGACCCGTCCCTTTACGCTTCTGAATGATCCGCAATGCTTCATTGCGAACGGATCGGATCAGATACGGCCACGGTGCCGTTGCTTTTGCCAGCAACCGTGGTTTAAAAGCGATCCTGGAAAAAGCCCCCTGCAACGCATCTTCGGCATCCGGCTGATTTCCTGTAATCGTGATGGCAAAGCGAACCAGTCGCTGAGCCGTCAGGTCAAACATTTCCGTCAGCGCACGTTCAGGTTGCTCCGTCAGACGATCGACGCAGTTGCGAAAACTTGTCTGAAAGTCGGAGGTTTCGTGTGGGCTCACGGCATTACCAAAAGTCGTTCTGTCGGCAAGTTTGTCTGCCGGATCTGGAAATTCTCAGTGAGAACGATATTTTCCTGAGCCGGAAATGACCAGTGCAGGCATAAAAA
The DNA here is from genome assembly GCA_043737515.1 of Candidatus Kuenenia sp. Lineage (GTDB taxonomy): Bacteria > Planctomycetota > Planctomycetia > Planctomycetales > Planctomycetaceae > SXXK01. The sequence continues at coordinate 14,776 of JAYTAK010000797.1, forward strand.
CTGTGTTCCGCGGGCTGCCCGCAATTCTCAACTGATCCAATTGAAAGGGTTTTTCTGTGTTTAACACCGTGGCCGTCGCCGGCGCGACTGGTGCCGTAGGGCGAATTATCCTGCAATTACTTGCCGAACGGAAGTTCCCGGCAAAAAACTTTCGCTTCCTGGCCTCCGCCCGCAGCGCCGGACAAATCATCGACTTTGCCGGTAAGAAGGTCACTGTCGAAGAACTGACGCACGACTGCTTCAAGGGCATCGATCTGCTCATCGGCAGCACTCCGGATGAAACGGCAGCCGAATTCTTCCCGTCCGCTGTCAAAGCCGGCTGCAGGGTGATTGACGAATCCGGTTACTGGCGGATGAATCCGGACGTTGCGCTTGTCGTGCCCGAAATCAATCCCCAGGCTGCGCTCGATGCGAAGGGAATCATTTCCAGCCCGAACTGTTCAACCACGCAAATGGTGCTGGCTCTGAAGCCTCTGCACGATGCAGCCAAAGTGCGCCGCGTTATCGTCAGCACCTATCAGGCCACAAGCGGAGCGGGACTGCAGGGCACCACTGATCTGATCGAAGGCAGTCGCGCCGCCTTGGAAAAGACTGACTATCAGTACAAAGTGTTCAAACATCCGATCGCTTTCAACGCGATTCCTCAGATCGGCAGCTTCAAGGAAAATGGCTACACCAGCGAAGAACTGAAGATGGTGTATGAGACGCGTAAGATTCTTGGCGACCAGTCGATTCAGGTCTGTGCGACGTGTATCCGAATCCCGGTTTCCAACTGCCACAGCGAAACAGTGAATGTCGAAACAGAACGACCTCTTTCCGCTGACGAAGCGCGCAGGCTGTTCTCGGCGACACCGGGGATCACGGTCGTCGATAACATTGAGCTGGGACAGTATCCAATGCCGTCCAACTGCGATGGAAGTGATCAGGTGTTTATTGGTCGCATCAGGAAGGATATGTCGCACCCGAACTGCATTACGTTCTGGTGCGTATCCGACAACCTTCGCAAAGGCGCCGCGACAAACGCTGTGCAGATCGCCGAATTGCTGGCAAAACACGAATTGGCGAAGTGATTTTCTAACGAAATGCGATGAGTAATTCGTTTGCCGGAACCATACAGCATTTGTCGCAGCTCGACGGGCAGGAATTCACTTTCGCGGGCAGCAGCATACTGACAGATCCCGCCGTGTCGCGTTGTTTTCGGCGAGTCGTCCACTGGAATGCGAGTCGCGGAGCGACATCGCCTACGTAGCTCCGCCGACTGAGATTCCCTGAACAATACCTGACAACTATCGCTCTGAGCGGATCAACAGTGCCTGATACGCGCCGTCGGCGGGTTGTCCGGGGTGATGCTGGACTTCGCGATCAAGACGGAAATCTTTCAACGCCAGCAACACAGTATCCACCACACCGCGATTTTCTTCGGGTTCCATGCTGCATGTGGAATACACGACACGGCCACCGGGTCGGACACGTTCACACGCCTGAAGCAGCAACCGTGTCTGCAGTACGACAAGTTCCTCAAGTCCATTCAAATCGAATCGCCATCGCGCTTCCGGTCGTCGATTCAGGACACCGGTGTTGGAACACGGAACATCGACCAGGGCCGCATCAAACGGACCCGCAGGAAGATCGCGTCCATCCTTGGGGATCACCATTGGCCGGATGGACGTCAGTTGCAAACGCGCGGCGTTCTCGCGAACGCGCTGCAGTCGACCGTTAGCCACGTCGCAGGCAACGATGGTTGCTTTGTCGCCGCTCAATTCCGCCAGATGAGTCGTCTTTCCGCCGGGTGCAGCGCAGAAATCCAGGATGGATTCGCCAGGTTGTGGTGCGAGCAACAGGGAAGCCGACATCGCCGCTTCATCCTGCACGCTCCAGAGACCTTCAGCGTATCCGGGCAGCGTTTCCAGTCGGGGTGATTGTTCCAGCAGAATGCTGCCGGAAATTGTTCCCGCCGACGCCTTGCAACCTGCATTGATGAGAGACTGCAGCACGGCTTCAGGATCAGCCCGCCAAGAATTCACGCGCAGCGATGTGGCGGGCGGATCGATCGTGTGAAAACAGGCGGCAATCAGATCAGGTTCAGACAGTCGCGATGTCCAGCGATCAGCAAGACTCTGCGGCAATGAAAATGCATCAGCGTAGTAGTGCTTTCGCTGAGTCTGCGGATCGGGCAGAATGGCTTCGTTCAGACTGCGCCATTTTCCGTGCGAAGTCGGAAGTGCATTCGCAGCGGGCCCCGTCGCTGGTGCGTCATCCAGCAAGCGACCAATGCCGCGCAGGACGCCGTTGACAAACCCCGTCCAGCGCGGACGATCCAGCAGGCGACACAGGTCTACCGTCGAATCGACCGCTGCATGATCCGGAGTCCGCGAAAACAGCAATTGATACGCTCCGATCCGGAGCACGCGCCAGAGATCGGGTTCGACCTTATGACGAGGTCGGGTGATGCGCGACTGGATGATCACGTCCAGCGTCCGACTGCGGCGGACAACACCGGCGGCCACATCGAGCGCCAGCGACCGATCGGCGCTGCTCAGCGAATGCCGCGCGTCGAGGTCGGCCATGATGTCCTGAATGAATCGATCGGACTGATCAAATTCCTGAAGCACTGCGAACGCAAAGATCCGACCGTTTTCGTACGGAAAGCGCACACTGATGGAACCGTCATCGGCTGTCGTGCGAGTCGCCTTGTTCCAGACGTCGCTCACGACAGACCTCCGGGGTTGTCTGATTTGTTGTGACCCATGTGACCCATGTTGCAAAGTTTTGTTGAACGGTCAGTTGTTTCCGGCACGTCGAATCAGCATTGTAGCAAGCATCGGCACAATCCCGCACCTCAGTGGCTGTCTGGCGTCGTCAGGGTCGCAGGAATCTCACCGTCGCGTTTGTCGCGGAATCAATCGCACTTGAAAAGTAGCCTCCTCAGAAGAATCTGTGGGTGAATTCAGGGAACGGGAGGTCGCCGAGGTTGTGATAAAGGGCGGTTTCGTAGGCGTTTTGAGTCCGAAAGCCGT
>JAYTAK010000798.1:0-7684 GCA_043737515.1 Candidatus Kuenenia sp.
GTGGTTGTCACGAATTCAGGCAGTATGTACTCTAAATGCCCAGAGTCCAGGCACTGGTGCATCCTTTCCACAATACGTGTGAACAGGACGCAACATTCGTGCCGCGCCGGGAGTCGCCTGGAAAAACGATTTATTCAACGCGGGTGACTCCCGAATTCAATCCAAACGCTTTAGATTGCTGGTTCGCAAACATGAATTTGGGATCACGGGAGCACTGTTGTGGCGGCAAAACGATTATCACCGAACGATGGCGAAAAAGACTTTGGATTTCTCAGTGCGGACGCTGCCGCTGACATGGCCGACGCGGATGTGATCGACGCTGGGGAAGCCGGGCTGCGGGCAGAGACGTTTGAAATGTGCATTACTCCAGTTGCAGTCCCGGCAGGCGTTGATTTTCAACCGCCTGCTGCGGCGGAAATCGCGCCGGATATCACGCCGGATATCACGCCGGACATCGCCAGCTCGCCAACTGCGTCTGCGGTGAGCGAAGCGCGTGAATCGGCTGGTTCAGTTTCCGCTCCGCAGATCGCTGCCGCCCCGGCTTCGTCCTCAGATCATGTCAGTCGCAAGTTACTGGTCGGAGTCGCAGGGTATGCAATCGTCCTGACGCTGTTGCTGCTGGGATTGTTGCTCACAGGCCGCATGTCGCTCTTTGGAAACCATGCTCTCGAAAGCCTGCCGGATCTGCGACCGCTGCCCCCAAACGAGTTTCGGAGAGTGCCCGACGGAGCGGAATTGCCGGATGGCCATGTCCTGCGGCTCGGGGAATCGCGGCGGTTTGGAGACGTGGTAGTGACGCCGGTACGAGTCACCAAAGAGCCGTTACAGTTTCAAGGATTCATGTCCGGAGTGATCGAAAAGAAACTCACGACAGAGCCGTTGCTGAAGTTGTGGTTGACTTTTGAAAACGTCGCCGATGACTATGCGTTCCCTCCATTCGATGCGGGTTTGATGTCAAGTCGCACACCCGCCGATTCGCAGGACGCAGCGACGATTGCCAATTCGTTTCTGACGATCGGCATTCCGTCTGGTGATTCTGCGACCACGCGGAGGCTCAACTATCTGCATTCGATGGACAACAATTTCGTGATCGTGGGACAGGAATCTGCCAGCAGTCTGCTGCCCGGCGCATCGCTGACCACATTCGTTGCCGCCAGTGATGAAGCAGATGAGGTCAACGCTGAGGAAAGTACACCGTTCGTGTGGCGAATTCAGTTCCGAAAAGGCGTGAATTTGTCCAGTGGTAACGGAGTGACGACACTGATTGATGTCAAATTCTCTGGAGCCGACGTTGCTGCTTCCGGTTGAGAAAGTCCGTCGCATGGCCAAATAACACTGTCGAAGCGAAGGTTATTGTGGCTTGACGGTCGTTCGACAATGCGACGGTGCTTGGTAAATATCTCGGACATGAATGTCCAAGCTACAGGAATCGCAGCTTTGGACCGCGTGAAGAATAAGATGCATTCCCCAAAGACTCACGCACAATCGCAGACCGCTGCATCTTGCGACGCGCGAGCTGTCGCGGATGCGGTCGGGTACGTGCTTGACCAGTCGCCGTTGTCGGAGGTCGAACGACCTGTCATTGGGATGATCTTAGGATCCGGACTTGGCTCAGCGGGCGATCGGTTGCTGGCAACGGCGGGAAAATCGCTCGCGTACACAGAGATTCCGGGCATGCCGTTGCCACATGTCATCGGGCATACTGGACGCCTGGTGCTGGGGCGGATTGACGGCATTTCGGTGGCAATGCTGCAGGGCCGCGTTCACTATTACGAAGGCCATTCGATTGAAGCAGTCGAATTCGGGACGCGACTGCTGCATGCCCTTGGCGTTCGCACGTTGATCCTGACCAACGCTGCCGGTGGAATCCGTGCTGGTTTTCAGCCCGGCAATCTGATGCTGATCAGCAGTCATCTGCGACCGTTGATGACCGCGTGCGGAACGCGGCATCCGAATTTCGGCGATGTGGAAATCGGTGCAACCTTGGGACTTTCGGACGCCAGAATCTCCGGCGTGCCTTTGATGCACGAGCTGTTGTGGAACGAAGACCTGCGGCATCAGGTCCGCCGGATTAAGTCATCGTTGCAGATTCACGAAGGCGTGTATGCCATGATGACCGGTCCGAATTACGAGACGCCTGCCGAAATTCGCGCGATGCAGCGGCTGGGGGCAGATGCCGTCGGAATGAGTACCGTTCCTGAAGCGCTGGCCGCAGCGGCATTGGGCATGCGCGTGCTGGGTGTTTCCTGCATCACGAATGTCGCCGCAGGGCTTTCGTCTGCGACTCTCAGCCACACCGAAGTCACAGCCACAGCCGCCGCCATAGAACGCCAGTTCGCGGACTGGCTCTGGGACGTGATCGGAGTGATCGGCACGTCGTGAAGTGGAAAGTTTCTGTCGGCAGAAATCTGCTGTTGGTCAGCGAGTCGGCTGTCGAGCGGCCCAAACGGCCAGCAGTTCTCGATTGATTTTTACGTTGTGCCGCGTATCGACGGGAAGACTGCGATGAAACAGAATCCGACGGATATTCGAAGTCAGCGGATTCTGCGCCCCCAGTTGCAGCAGCGCATCACGCAGTTGTCGGCGATCCTGTACGGACGCAGGATATTTACCAGGTTCCGGTTCTGCGACGATCACCGGAGACTGCTGTCCCTTCGCACCGATTCCCACCAGCGCACAGCGGTAGATGGCCGGATGGTTGTTGAAAATGGCCTCACAGCAGACCGAATACATCGGATCGGTCGATGTTGAAACGACATGGGCTTTGCGACCGCAAAACCACAGCCGTCCGGAATCGTCAAGGTAACCGACATCGCCCATGCGGTGCCAGAATGTGTCCCCATCTTTGATCTTCGCAGATTCCGTCGCATCCGGTCGCTGGAAATACTCCCGCGTGGCCACGGGGCCGCTGACAATGATTTCGCCGATCTGACCGCTGGCAAGGCTGACCGTGTTGTCAATCTCCCGCAGCACGTCCGAACTGGTTTCAATGATCCGGACTCGCATCGTGTTAAAGACATGTCCGACACAAGTGCCCTTTCCGATGGCCGTCAGCGCTGCGGTTTCGTTGAGGACTTCGCGTGCTGAGATCGATGCCACCGGCAGACATTCTGTGGCACCGTAGGGCGTGAAGAAATCGGCAGACGTATTCAGGGCGTTCGTCATCCGCTGTAAGACATGATTTGGCACTGGTGCTCCGGCAGACAGGATGCGTCGCAGCGAGGGCAAAGTTATTCTGCGTTCCTCACAATATCGCCCCACACGATTCCACATGGCCGGCGACCCATAGGCTTGGGTCACATGCTGAGATTCAATTGCCTCGATGATCCGCTCGGGATTCACAGCGGCTGGGCGGGTCGGGTCCATGTCCGGAATTACGGACGTCACCTGCATCGCAAGATTGAACAGCGAGAACAGCGGAAACCCCGGGAGATCCACTTCTCCTCGCTGAATCTGATACCGATCCCGAATCAAATCAGCCTGCGCGTTGAACATTCCGTGTTCGTAGTGAACTCCCTTTGGTGGCCCGGTACTGCCGGAAGTGAAAATAATGGCTGCCGAATCCGTTGCCGTCGTGGTCGGCATTGAGACTGCGGATTTTCGTCCGGCATCGACTAGCTGGCGATACGACTCACAGCCCAGGCGACGTGATGACGGTCCGACAATCACGTTGAATCGTGCGTTACGAAATCGCCAGGGCATCAGACGACGGATCACATGCACCGGAGTGATCGCCACGAAACCGTCGGGATCGACTGCGTCCAGACAGCGGAGGACGCTGCGTTTTCCCATCCCCGGATCGATGAGCGTGCAACAGGCTCCTGCCCGCATAATCCCGAATGTCAACGCGATGAATTCAATCGACGGTCGCACCATGAGCACGATGCGGTGTCCGGGTTGCACGCCAAGTCGGATCAGGCCGCGTGCAATGGCATCCACGTCAGCGTCCAGTTGCTGAAAAGTGACATGAGTCCATGCCACGCGGCCTGCCGAGTCTCGTGTTTCCGGAAACACCACGGCGCGCTGGTGGGGAACGATTGCGGCGGAAGTTCTGAGCCGGTCCGCGATATTGAGTTGGTCGTCAGCCATTCGAATGTGCAAGCGATGCGTTAAAAAAGGTCGGTCCATCCTCGTAATGACGAGTCGTCAGATCATACAGGTCCGGCAAGGATGACCAAAGATTCCAACAAGTCAAACCTGCGAGACTCTTTTGCGTTTGTCGAGTTGGTCCGTCTGTTCACCATCGACCGGCGATGTCTGCCTGAAAGCGCGCATGACGGAGAAACATTTCGGAGAATTTGTGACGATGAGTTAATAGCTGAACCTGTTGCTCTTCGCGGCCTGGCAATCACGGCAGTTTTCGCTGCTGCCCGTGTTCCTCTCATCCACCCGTCAATTTACCGCTGTCTCCTGTCATTGCGAGTCCCATCGCTTCCGACAGCGAAATACTGCGCCGGTGCTGTGGATCGGATCTGGCCCCTGACATGAAATGACTTCATCAGGATACGACGAGCCTCGGGTTTCACGGAGTTGGGCTAAAGGGAATGGACGCTACTGAAACTGTTTCAGGACTGATGCTGCAGATGTTCAGCGTGTTGCAGGCCACACGCACGTCTGGGTGTTTGACTGAAATTCCAAATCTGCCTGTCAATGCTCAGAAGAGGTTCCGCCCAGATGCCGCGTATTCGCAGAGTTCAATCATCCAGTAAACATAATTTCCTCGCCATGTGTGCTTCCGCAGTGAGCATCGGCGCGATCTGTTGCAGCTTTGATCCTGTTCCCGCCGGTGAAGACCTTCAGTTGACTCGAGTGAATTCTGCAGTTGCGGCAGCAGAAAACTCGACCGACGTCCCGCTTCCTCCGGGCGTGCAGACCAGCCTGTCCAACACCGTGAGCCCACTGCCTGCCGTCGGCGCGGTTCAGCCGGTCAACAGCGGCGACCTGAATAATCACGACGCGATCATGTTTTCCCTGCTGCTGCTGAAGGACGGCGGTCGCTTTATTGACAATATCAACAATTACCGTGTCACCTTTGAAAAGCGCGAACGAATCAAAGGCGACCTTGGTGAACTCGAGGCGATGGAGCTGAAGGTTCGTCATGTTCCGAATTTCAGCGTCTACATGAAATGGAAAGTCGGGGATACTGGTCGGCAGCTCCTGTACAACGACGAATACGACGACAAGCAGATGATAGTGAAACTCGGCGGCTTGAAAGGGCGCATCATGCCCGCGCTGAAACTTGACCCGTTCGGTACCGAAGCCAAGGCCGGAGCACGCTACCCGGTGACTGAAGCTGGCATCGCCGGCATGATCCGACAGATGATTGTGCATCGCGAGAATGACCTGAATCACGGGCAAGGCGTCGAATGCGACCGTCTGGCGAATCAGGTGTTCGATGAACGCGAATGCTACTGTTTCAAATACGAATACAGCGAACCGAAGTTTAATGCACTCTATCGCAAGAGCATCGTCCTGATGGACACGCGCTACCATGTGCCGCTCAAGGTGACGAATTATACCTGGAGCGACAACGCGGAAGGCATGACACCGGAACAACTTGACGAAATGACGTTGATCGAAGACTACGCATTCCGACAACTCGACATGGGTGCGAAACTCGTCGCCGAAGATTTCAGCCGCGACAACCCTTCGTATCGCATGTGAATCAATCTGTCAGCCTGACTATCTGAAGTCGCGACCAGCAATGGTCGCGATTTTTTTTGTGCCTGACGCTGGCGGCCAGCCGTGCCAGCCTCGACTCGGCGCTTGCCTGAAATTGCCTGTCGATGTAGTTGAATCTGTAGGCCGGACCAAGCGCAGCGCCGTTCCGGCAGTTGTCTGGTAATTGCCGGAACGGCGCTGCGCTTGGTCCGGCCTACCCCTTCGAATTCGAGTGTCCCAGATTGCCGTCCAAGCGGCAAAAATCTGCTGAAAACGGTGTCTGGAACTTTGGAAACACCAGAAAACCCAGCGCGGGCTTCGCCCGCAACCCATCGTCGAAGTCGGGACACAAGCACAGTGTTGTCATTAAAGCAGGAAGACATGTGGCAAAAAAATTCATGGCAGAAAAATGAATCGCAGAAAGACAATGCGTTGTGTCCTCTATTTTTCTGTCACCAATTTTTCTGTCACCTGCGTTTCTGAGTCCCCGTTTTAACGAATGGGTTGCGGGCGAAGCCCGCCCTGGGCCTAACCGCAAATCATCGACGGCATGACGCCTACAAAATCCGCGCCCATTGTTCTTCCAGCTTCGCCGCCGACACGCTTACCGCGGTGCCGAGTTTCTGAGCGAAGAGCTGGATGCGAAATTCCTCCAGCATCCAGCGGTAGTGTGTCAGCATTGGATCAATCCGGTGTTGACGCTGGTGATCCTTGAGAGTCTGCTCGTAACGAGCCAGCCACGGCGCGAATTCGCTTTCGAGCGATTGCTCGGTTTTCAATCCGCCGGAGGACAGCCGCTGCAGCCGCTGCCGGATGCCCATGAAATAACGTGGATACTGAATCAGCCACGGCCAGGGCGTCTCGATCAGGAATGTCGGATGCACGAGAGCCGCCAGTTGTGCCTTCATGCTGTTCAACAGATGATCCCAGCCGGGGCCGTGAGTCTGGTCCAGTGTTCGCCGAGTCTCATGGTACTGCTGAAAAAGCTGCGGCATGAACTGCACAAATTCCTGAGCGATGAGTCCCAGTCTTTCGCGACCACGCTGCAGAGTCTTCTCGAACGCTCCCTTCGTTCTTGCGAGCGGTTGATCCGACAGGTAAGCACGTTCCGTCATCAGCAGCGACAGGTGGTTCATCAGTTCCAGCCCCTTGATCGACGACGACAGCAGCTTCACCTGCCCGATCTGCGGCATGTTGCCGATCTGAATGAGGACACGTTTTCGCTCAGAGATCAGAATCAGTTTTTGCAACCCCTTGCGAAGCATCCGTGCTGCATCTTCCGGAGTCTGGCAGAGCATCAGCCCAACCGTTTCACCGTCATCACGCAGCGAAGGAAACGACCGCAGCAACATGCCCGCACGTTTGATTTCGATGTGTTCCGGAATGTCGAACCAGTCCCATGCCTTAAATCCCGTTCGCGTCCAGATTGCTTCTTCCGGCGTTGGACCGCTGGCGGCGGCGGACTTTTCGGCGGAGGCCACGGCCACCTGCGATCTCTTGATCAACGCCGCGCGCAGATCTTTCAGATCGCGGCCTTCGATGATCGTCTTCCGCTGATCGTCTACAACGCAGATATTGAATTTCAGATGATCGGCGATCGTGCTCAAATCAAATTCTCGCGAATCAAAGCGTTCGCCGCCGAGCTGCGACAAGCGCGACGCCACGCCCGTGAGCAAGTCGCCTTTGCCGAATTCCAGGTCGGAAAAGACGAGCTTGGCCGTGTCCGGCGCAGGCACGAAATGGCGGCGCAGATGCTTGGGCAACGCTCGAATCAGGGCCAGCACTTTCTGTTCGAGCAGGCCGGGGACCAGCCATTCCAGTCGCGTGTCGGTGAGCTGACCGAGCCCTTCGATGGGCACGGTGACAGTCACTCCGTCCGCATCGCGACCGGGATCAAGCTGATACGAGAGCGGCAAGTGCATGGCACCGAACTGCGCGGATTCCGGAAACAGGACCGCTTGCTCAAACCGATGTGCTTCATCGGCGAACTGATTGATGTCGAACTGCAGCAGCCGGGCGTTGC
>JAYTAK010000799.1:0-3366 GCA_043737515.1 Candidatus Kuenenia sp.
GAGCGGGGGACGTGAGTCCCCTGATTTTTGCAGTGTCCACGCGGTCAATCAGGGGATTGACATCCCCCGCTCGCCAAAGAAATGCAACAATTCCGACCGATCGCATTATAACCGTGTTTTTCGAAAAGTCAGAATCCCTTCATGCTCCAGTCGCCCCAGAGTTTTCGTCTTTCCAATGGTCTGCTCGTTATTGTGGAACCCATGCTGGATGTGCAGTCGGCGGCGGTCACGCTGCTGGTGCCTGCCGGAGGCGTGCGTGATGCCGACGGTCGTTGCGGGACGGCCGCGATTCTGACCGAAATGTTTGCGCGCGGGGCGGGCGGATTGTCCGCGCGTGAACTCAGCGCGGCAATGGATAATCTCGGCCTGCAGCGGAGTGTCCACGTGGGCAACGCGCATGTGACGTTTTCTGCCGCGACGACCGCTGATCGCATCATCGATGCCCTGCCTTTTCTCGGACGCATGGTGACCGAACCGCACCTGGCAGATGAGGAATTCGAACCGGCACGCGACCTGGTCGAACAGAGTCTGATGTCGCTGGAAGATGAACCTCGGCAACGGCTGGGAAAAGTGCTGCGTCAGTACAGCTACGCCGCTCCCTGGGGAAATTCGTCGGACGGAGAACTCGCCGATCTGCCGGCCATCACCATCGAAGATGTGCGACGCCACTACCAGCAGTTCATTCGTCCCGATGAAGCGATTCTGGGCATTGCAGGAAACGTCAACTTCGACCAGATTCGTGAAGCGACCGAGGCCGCATTCGGCGGCTGGGAATCCGCAGCGGTGTCCGATCTCGTCGTCGGAACATTGCCGTTGTCTCCGTGTCATATTGAACATGATTCGGCTCAGACGCATATTGGTCTGGGATGGAACACGGTGCCGTACCGCGATGCACGCTACTTCGAAGCCTGGGCAGCCGTGAGTCTGCTCAGTGGCGGCATGAGTTCGCGATTGTTTACCGAAGTTCGTGAACGCCGCGGACTGTGTTACGCCATTTCCGCTTCACTCAGCACACTGCGTGACGAAGGCCGCGTCTTTGCGTACGCCGGAACCACCACCGAACGCGCTCAGGAAACGCTCGATGTCACTGTGGCAGAAATCCTGCGACTGCATGAAGGTATCACCGAAGACGAACTACAACGCTGCAAAGCCCGCGCGAAGAGTTCGCTCATCATGCAGCAGGAATCCACAACCTCCCGCGCGTCTTCACTCGCACGCGATATGTACCACCTGGGTCGCGTGGTCTCACTGGATGAAATCAACTCCCGCATCAACGCACTCAGTACGACACAGGTGCGAGATTTCTCCATTGAGTACGCTCCCAAGTCGATGGTCCTCGTCACCATCGGCCCGCACGCCCTGAATCCCGCATGCGTCACCTCGCTGAGCTGAAACGTCTTCCCTTCTAACTGCCAACTGACAACTCCTTACTGCCAACTCCTATGAACTTCCAACAAACCACGCTTTCCAACGGCCTGACTTTGATCGCCGAGACAAATTCGTCGGTCCACAGCGTCGCTGCCGGTTTCTTCGTACGTGCCGGATCGCGCGATGAAACGGCGGATGTGTCCGGCGTGAGTCATTTTCTGGAGCACATGGCATTCAAAGGAGATGACAAATTTTCGGCCGACGACGTCAATCGTGTGTTCGACGAAATTGGCGCGAAGTACAACGCTTCGACCAGTGAAGAAGTCACCATGTATTACGCCGCCGTGCTGCCGGAATACCTGGAACGCGCGCTGGAACTGCTCTCATCGCTCATGCAGCCCGCGCTGCGCGTCGCAGACTTCGAGATGGAAAAGAACGTCATCCTTGAAGAGATCAGCATGTACGAAGACCAGCCTTCGTTCGTCTGCTACGACAACATCATGTCCACGCATTTCGCCGGGCATCCGCTGGGGCAGAGCATCCTCGGAACCAACGCCAGCATCACGGCACTCACTGCCGAGCAGATGCAGAATTATCATCGCAGTCACTATCACACGGGAAATATCACGCTGGCCGTCGCCGGGAACTGTCGCTTCGAAGACATCGTGGCGCTGGCGGAGAAATACTGCAGCCGAATTCCTGAAGGAAGCTCTCTACGACCTTTGCCGGAAGTCATCGCGCGACCGACGGTCCGAACCGTGGTTCGCGACAGCAGCGTGCAGCAGCACATCATGCAGATGGGGCCTGGCCCGAAATCTGACAACCCGCTGCGTTTCGCGGCAGAGCTGTTGTCCGTTGTTGTCGGTGACGATTCCAACAGCCGGCTGTTCTGGGAACTCGTGGATCCGGGTCACGCAGAATCGGCGGATCTGGGCTACAGCGAATACGACGGAGCCGGAGCATGGATGAACTATCTGGCATGTTCGCCGGAAGACGTGGCCGAGAACCTTGCACGCTCCACGAAAGTGTTCGAAGAAGTCAATGCGAACAGCATCAATGCGGATGAACTGGAACAGGCTCGCAACAAAGTCGCGTCACGCATCGTGCTGCGTGGTGAACGTCCGATGGGGCGACTATCGTCACTCGGAGGCAACTGGATGTACCGCCACGAATACCGTTCCATCGCCGCCGACCTCCAGACCATTCGCAGTCTGACACTGAAAGACATTCGCGAAGTCCTCGATCGCTTTCCGATCTCGATGACGACAACAGTCGGCGTCGGCCCGCTGAAGGACCTTGACTGAGATGCGTTAGTGCTCTGTCAGCAATAGATTGATGGGTGGCCGGGGTTGGAGGGCGTCAGCCCGAAACTCCGGGGCTTCCTTCGCTTCGCTCAGTCCAGCCCCGGCCACCCGATCCTTCAAGGCACGACTGACCGAGCATCAGAGTCCTGCTCCGGACGGGAAGCTGCCATCTGTTGCCGGAAACAATCCACACGGCGGACAGCCGTCATTGCGACTTTTTCTTCCGCGACAGGTTCTCCGAGATTCTGGACTTCACAAGCTTGCGCACTAATGCCACCGGTAACGGCTGGTCTGCCGCGAATCGGATCGTGCCCTTGCTGGTGTCGTAACGACTGAGTTTCTCCGAGTGCTCTGCGATTGTGGAGGAACTCATCAGATAGAACGCGCAATGTTTCGCGGCTGCACCGAAACCGACCAGCATTCCGTGCAGGCGGAAGGCCGGAATTCCGTAACTGATGCACTCTTCCGCTGTGGGTGCCGCTTTCCTGATTGTCTGTCGAAGTTTTTCCAGCGCGACTCGTTTTTCATTGCTGAGTGCTGCAAGATACGCATCGATTGTGGCAGGCTTGGCGTTCATGCCAGTATTTCCTGCAGCACATGTTGCGGTTCCACGCCGGTCAGACGCTGATCCAGGCCCTGAAAGCGATAAGTAAAGCGGTCGTGGTCAATGCCAAGGCAGTAGAGAAGCGTTGCG
>JAYTAK010000800.1:0-7664 GCA_043737515.1 Candidatus Kuenenia sp.
CCTGGCGACTTGCACAACTGCCGGAATCCGAATGCAAACATGCGAGCCAGTTGGAGTTTCGTCTGACAGAATTGGCGACCGACTACCTCTCCTCTCGCCTGATCCTTCAGGAGAATTACGCAGCGATCGCACTCAATGCCCTCTTGGCAGTCGTCTTGTTAAACAGTCACAAACAGCAGGAATTGATTTCACGCATTGAATCGCTTCGAGCCGGTCAGCATCACATGAGTTGGTTCAAGGAACTCGTCGCCGATCGGCTAATGGAAGCTGCTCGAAAACAAACCGTCGTCGATCCTGAGAGGGCTGTACGGATGCAGGCTTTCGCTCGCCAGTTGGATTGCAAACTGCGGTAATCCTGCCGATCCGTCAGAAGAAAGTATTCGATGCCAGCCTGGTTGTTAGACGAGACAGATCGACTCGCGACTCAGTTTGACGTCGGAGCGTTCGACACCGTGAAGGCTGGAACGGTGACCCATCTGGTGTTGTGCAATCCCGGCGAGCCTCATCCGGTCAACAGGCATTCGCCCCCAATGGAGGCATTCCACATGGGGCCACCGCTGGGTGCCACGACCAGGCAACTCGAAGCCTTGGGCACGGTGACTCTTGACGATGAACGTGGCGAGCGAAGGAAGATCAAGATTTTCGTAGATGAACGATTGCTTGAACGCAAAGCCCAGGAGGAACGGTTGAAGTTACTTAAAGGACGTAATCGTGTTTGCGCCGATTACGTCATACATCCGCCATTTCTTGAACCCGATGCAGACACGTCACTCTGGAGATTCAGTTGCGTCGGATTTGTCCTGCGGGCATATATGGAAGCGCGAATTCAGTTGCTTGATCTTGCACGCCTGCCGCCTGTTTCACTTGAAACTTTGAAATCCATCTACCGTCCGATGGCTGCCCGGCTGGATGACCAGCAGTTCCGAGAGCAACTTGGGATCGGCGACGGAGACAACTGGCCGGTGGCAATGGCCGGACAAGTAATGAATTCACTGCTACGAGATCCCGGAGACATCCGACGAGAGCCATTTGTTCCTCAACAACGCGATGAGAGATTCCCTCGCCTGTAAGGCGAGCGGCAGAATGAAAAGTACCGTTGAGCCTGAGGCGCTAGCCGATTCTTTCCTGTGGATTCGGCTAGCGACTCTGGCTCAAGGCAATTGGGTGTGGTAAGTTCTTTTCTGCCGCTCGCCTAAACAGACTGGATTCACCCATCGCGGACTATTAAAAACATTGGTGAGGAGTCCCGTCGTGCTTGAAACGAAATTGCTATCTGGAATAACGTCGAACGTCCTTATCGCGAATCACTCCTCGTACCGCACCTGACTCCAGTCCTTTGATAGTTCGCACAGTTGATCAATGACATCCGCGTCTTCACTGCACGCGACGATTCCTGGATAACGCAGCATGCCGGCTCGCGTGTCCATCCACAGATCGCGGTAATGAACCGGCCGACGGTTGTGGACCCAGACCGCGTCGCCACCTCGAACGCGCGCGATGTGCATTGAGACCGGAAAGTCGTAGATGTTTGGAGAATGAATGAGCGAACCGGTGTACTCGCCCGTCGCCATAAACGGATAAATGCTGCCCGGCATTTCGTCCGACGTATGTCCCTCCAGTTTGCGACCTCGTACGACAAGTTTGTCAACTTCGCGGGCGCGCTGAGTGTCGCGGTGCTGAAAGCCAATCAGATAAATTCCAGGACCCGCGTCTGTGCGGCGCGCTGTCAGATCGGGCAGCGTATCCAGCACAGCCCGGGCCGTGCGCGATGGATCGTCAGGACCGCAGACGATGCGATCAGGAGTCACCTCCACCCAGGTTCCGTGTTCTCCCATCTCGGGTGCGAACACCAGTGAATAGTGCGGTGTCGAATCGTCATGAAGATGCACAATGATGGAGTAGCCGTTGCCGGTTTTGTCTCGATACTGTTTCGTTCCGTCGATCGGATCAATCGAGATTGCCAATGGGCTGTCCTGTGCAAAGTGTGCCATGTCGCCGGTCGTTTCTTCTCCTTCGATGCGACATGACCGCAGCACCGGATCAGCATCGCGAAGTGCCGCCACGAGAAGTTCCTGCACCGACAGATCCGCGAGCGTCAATGCATCGGTATTCGCGTTCCCCGACGACTTGCCGCCGACCGCGATGTTGAACTGCCGCAGCCGCTTCGCCACGGCACCGCTCCAGCGCACGACCGGAGGTAGTGCCAGTTGAAGTGCTTCGATGATGGATTGTGTATTCATGTGATGCTTTTCAGAGGAATTCGAGTCGTGTTTGCAAATCGGATGATCTTTTGTCCCGACTTAGCGACGAGTTGCGGGCAAATCCTGCGCCGGGAAAACTGCAGTAAGTACGTGTACGTTTCAAAACACGTTGTAGATGAGTCAAGTTTTCGCTGCGATGCCAAAACGGTCGAATGTACGATGGACATTCATGTCCGTCGCATGGCCACTGTCTCGGACATGAATGTCCAAGCTACAGGAATCGCGTTGGATGCCGCGATTTGTTGACTTCATCCACAACCGACTTCCATCCATTTAAACAGACGCGACGAAACGTCGATGTCACAGGTCCGCTGCAAACCGCGCCAGCCGGGGACGGCATTCACTTCGATCACGAGTGGTTCATGATCGGCGTTGTACATCAGATCGACGCCGGCAAACAGGCTGCCTGTGATGTTTGCCGCCTGACAAGCCAATGCCAGTTCTCGTTCAGTCGGAACGTGAACGACGCCGGTGCCTTGCTGTGAAATGTTGGCCCGGAAATCGCCCGGCTTCGGGATGCGTTTCATCGAGCCGACAAGCTGATCGTCCAGCAACAGGACTCGAATATCAAAGCCAGGCCCGGCGACAAATTTCTGCAGGTACAGCACGGCTCCGAGGCGTTCGAGCGTACGAAACGCCCGCAGCGCGAGTTCCGGATCAGAGACGCGTATGATGCCTCGACCTTCCGCGCCGAACAGAGGTTTGACAACGACGTCCCGTCCGAGAGTTTCGAATGCTTCGAGCGCTGTGTCGGAATTCTCGCAGACAATCGTGGCGGGCACCGGGATCCCGGCCAGCGCCAGACGCTGCGTTGTCAGGTATTTGTCCACGGCACATTCCAGTGCCCGCGGGGAATTGATGACTCGCACGCCGCAAGACTCCAGTCCCGCCAGCATGTCCATACGAGCGACGACCTGTTCGAGTGATCCGGGCGGCATCGTGCGCACCAGAACCACATTCAGACTCCGCAGATCGAGTTCGCCGCACGCGAAATCGATGCATCCGGTTTGAACTCTGGCAGCAAACTGATCGAACAGCAGCGGTTGCATGACGTGCCCCCGCGCGGTGCCGACACGACACAGTTCGTTCACGTACCAACTATCGTGATTTCCAAAAACACCGATTCGCATGGTTATGCCATTCCAAACGATTCACGCAGCAGTTCCGGTAATAGCGTACCGTGACGAAAAGAACGCCCCGTCTGGAGATTGTGAAAGACGACAACGGCCGGACTGAACAGCGCCGCGTCCATGGCGTAGAAGTCATGATTTGCAGCTTTGAACAATGAGAGAAATGTCTGGCCGTGCGACGATGACGAGTTGGAAGGAACTTTTGCTCCGACGGTTTCGATGGCGTCATCGCTGCAACGGACCCAGAGGTTGACGGTGGCCCCGTACAGGATCGAATCGTTCGTGCGTCCAATGCCATGCAGGTCGTTCTTTGCCACCGGCGGCAACGGCGCGATTCCGGTGCCGCTGATGATGTGTTCCAGCGGGAAGTGCAACTCGTGCAGCTTATGCAGAGCCGTTTCAACCGACCGCGCGACGACCTGAATGTTTCCCGCCTGCGATGCCGTCGGAGCCACTGCCAGCGTCAGACGACATTCCGCCGGCAACGACTCGCGAATCAGATTCAGCGCGGATTGAGTCGGCAGTGAACCTGATTCCAGCACGCCGACGGCCTGTCGTCCGTCTTCTGCCTGCGGCAGATGTTCGAAGATGTCTTCTTTGCGGACGACGGCACGCATCGGGCCGGAACCCATCGCAAAGAAATCGTCGGCAGCAATTTTCCAGCCCGCATATTGGCTCATCAGACACGCTGCGACCGGATGATCTGTGCGCACAAAAACCTGCGGCACGTCAGGCAGTCGCGAATCGGACGGCACGAGATCCACATCGGCCATGCCCGAGAGGCAGATTTTTGCCAGCAGCACACCAGCATCCAGACCGCCTTCGGACGCTACACCGAAATCCAGCACGTGGACTCCGTCGTGTTCGCGTGTTCCGATTCGCAGGCTTTCTGCGCGGGACTTTGCGAATTCCGTCAAATGGGCGGCACGCTGATTGAGGTTTCGAATGGACAACTCGGACGGCTCCTCAAAGTTCACAGTCTGGCCAGCTTGAATTGACACATGTGACAAAGATCAAAGTAGACGTCACTCTCCGAGTGACGCGGCCCGAAAACGCGCACGTTTTCGGGATCAGCTTCATCACTCAGAGAGTGATGGCTACTTTTGTCGCATGTACCTGAATTGCGGAGTATGAACGAGCCGAACCATTTGCTCAATTGAGTCACGAAACCAGGGACTCTGAAATCCGGTCATCGCATCAGGATGCACATGAGTTCTGCCGTGGCTGTCCGGTTCCGAAGAATTCCGGAATGCGTCGCACATACACAAAACTCGGTCTGAACACACGGGATTCGTGCGCTCGGTATGGCCACGATGCCATCGCCCCAGTGCAGATCCGGAAGGAGGAAACCCGTGCCGATAATGGAATGTGTCGAAACCCGATCTGCCGTTCGAAGCTGACTGGTGGCCTGCATAATGCGGTCGCGGGGTGAAAGGTGATCGATGCTCGTCGGCGGCTGACGGGCGGGATTCCGAAACAATCCCGGGTTGCCGCGAATCAGGCCCATGTAGTCTTCCTGAAGCTGCTGCGGCACATCGATCAGCCAGCGGCCCACTTTCCCCAACGGCTGTTCGGTCCAGTTCGAACCATGATGCGGCGTTGCAAAGTACACAACTTTTTTCACGAACGGCACTGGTTCAAACAACAACGCTGAGACCGTGTCGTCCGGGAGCGGACCCCCTTCAAAGACCTCGCTCAGCGGCTTGTCCGAGACCGCGCGCCAGAGCCGATCATCGCTGTAACTCACCTGAAGCCGTGCGACAATCCCGCCCATGCTGTGTCCGACCAGCACTGTTTGATCAAATGCCGGATCGCTGCTATCAGGGTCAAGAACGCTGCGAGTCTGCTGCAACTCCTTGCGAAGATCGGCCGCTGATTTCAGATATGAGTTTCCCGTCGGATACTGATAGACCCAGATCTGGTAATGCGTCGCAATCTCCGGGTGAGACCGCAGTGCAGTGATCATTTCTTCCCACGTTAAAGCATCCGATGCCAGTCCGTGAATCAGCACCAGCGGGATGCGGCCCGCCTGATAGGGTTCCAGGAGATACAATCCCGTGGCGTTAAACTTTGACGGGTTGCGAAAGGCGGTCCAGTATTCCCGCTGCGGAGGCAACGTGCGTCCGTCCAGCGTTTGAGCCGCCTGAAATACGATGGGCAACGTCGGCTGGTGCCATGCACAACCGCTAGCGCAGACCAGCAACAGGATCGGCAGCAATTGCTGGAACCGTGGTCGTAGGCGCAGTCGTTGCGGGAAAACAGAGAACATAAGACCGAGAAGTATCCGTCGCGCGGTTCACGATGGCGATTTGGCCCTGCTGCAAAGGATCGGGATCTTACGAAGACGACTCAATCGAGGGAAGTTGAGTTTCGCCCCGCATTTCGCCTGATTTGGCGTTCACATGTTCTGCAAATCAATCCTGACTGGCTGCGAATCCCACGGGCGGTGCGGCACGTCGCCATTGGAAAGGGCGAGCAGCATCCCGATGGCGATGAGCAGCGTGGGCAGCGTGATGACTGCAAACAGCGGCGCGGCCACGATACGTCGCAGTCTGGTGCCCTTGCGCCACTGTCGGATTCCAAATCCGGCCGAGCACACGCTCAACCAGGCAAATCCCACGACGACTCCCAATCCCATAATCCGATCCAGCTGGATCGACTGTCGAATCTGTCGCACCGCAATCTGATCAACTGCTTCCGGGAATTCGAGCAGCGCATAGCGAATCTGAAACTGTTTTGGCCCTTCGGTCTCAGTTTCAATTGTTTCACGGCGTGCAAAGTCATCAAGGACGAATTTCTTTGCTGTGACCTGCGGCAATTCCATGCGAACGAACTTCGCTTGTTCATGCAGAGTCGGGTTCATCGTCGCCGTAATGGTTTGGACATGCTTTGCCAGAGCTTCGTTAATCGCGACCGTCAACGGAGATTCCGCATCGTCGCCTTCGAGGATCGGTTTTGTCTGGACCACTATTCTGCGACCGTCCGTTTCGGTTACCCACTTCGGAGTCGAACGGATCTCCGGCTGAGTTGTGAGCTGGCTGTCAGCCTCCGCCAGCAACGCGGTAGTTTCAACGTTGGTTTGGGCTGGTGTCGCAGATGGTTCCGCACTTTCGACGAACGACACGATGGAATTGGCGATCGACTCCAGTCCGCCGGCGGCCAGGAATGGACTGACGGGAACTGTTGATCCAACGGGCGGAGTGAGCGGGATCAAAGCATACGTTTGTCGAATGCGACCCGGCAATTCGGAATTGAATGATTTGAGCAGATCCCGACCGCCTGCCCCGAGAATCTGCTGCACCATTTCGTCGGATGGTTGAAAGACAACGACGTCCCCGTTGTCTGATTTCGCGGCTTGTCCAAAGAGCGTCGCACCATCCTTGTCGCCGACTTTCTCCAGATTTGAACTGACGTACTGCCCGATCTTTGACACCAACTGTTGAAGCTCGGCCTTCCGTGCTTCGATGAACGCCGCTTGCTCTGCAGTTCGATCGATATTCGCGTCTGTCGCGTTAGCTGAAGGTGCTGCCACAGATTCGACGACAGCGTTCTCATCCGCCTCCGCCAGTATTTTATCAGCCTTTGCTGCCTGTTCTTTTTCAACCGCGTCGGCCAGTTGCTGAGCGCGCGCCGTTTCAACAGGTATCTGTATGTTTGGCTGTTCATACCCGCCAGACACCATTTCAATTGCCTGCGGCCTCGACTGAGTTCGCTTGTAAAACAGCATCGCAACCAGCATCAGTCCCACGAACATTGTTGCGGTCACCACCAGCGCCGTCATGACCCCGGACCACGCACCAATTTTTGCAGGTTCCGGAGACTTTCCGCGGCCCATCAGCGCATTCACAAGGAGCGACATCAGCTTCAGCGCGCCGAGCCCAACCGCAATCACGATGAGCCCGACGAAGATCAGGCCGAAGAATGAAATACCGATCGATGTCTGTTGCATAATGTCACTTTCCAATCGAAGCTGGAGTACAGCCTTCAGGCTGCTGCGATTTGCCACACTCCACGCATTAACACTCGCACAACGCCCTGCCGGCTAGTGTACTGTCAAATCTTGATTTGTGGGTGGCCGGGGTTGGAGGGCGATAGCCCGAAACCCCGGGGCTTCCTTCGCTTCGCTCAGTCCAGCCCCGGCCACCCGGCCACCCAACCACAATCTTCAGGTCTGACAGAGCATTAGTGCTCTGTCAGGTCTATGAATTGGGGTTGGACCTCATCAGCCGGAGGGCGTTAGCCCCCGGTTTTTCCGAATCAAACCGGGGGCTAA
>JAYTAK010000801.1:0-7660 GCA_043737515.1 Candidatus Kuenenia sp.
CGTGATTCCATTGATCAGCGCCCTACGGAGGCAAGCTCCGCAGTGGCGAAAACGCCTTCCGGATTTCTTGTCTGGTGATGATCAGCGCTCGATGGGGACCAGCCCCATCGTGGCGGAATTCGCCTCTTTCCGCACCAACTGAGCCGCAAGCACCCAACGACTCGTCAGACTTCTCATCTGAATTCTTCTCAGGAAAGCAAAACTCTAAACGTTTGCTGAGCAGCGTAATGAATCGAACAGGAGTTTTGTGGAACAGCAGATTCGATTGTATGACATTGCTCTGGCCAGCAAGCCGGACAACGAAGTTTACCAAAGAGCAGTTGCAACCGACGGCAGCAACCACAGATAAACACAAATTCACACAGCGCGGCCCTTCAGGCCGCAACCAAAACCCTTTGTGCCATGTGTTATGCCTGTCCGTCCATCTCTTCGCTGTCTTTGTTGACACGTCTGCGCTCAATCCTCCGGATTTTGGCAGAACGATGGGGGCAGAACGATAAGAAGCGATTGTCTTTGCGGTTTATTGTCCTGCCCTCATCGTTCTGCCATGTCCCGGGACAGTGATTCTGCGATCAGGAATTCCGGACGGCAATTCTGCTTCGGTCTTTCCATCTTCCTGTCCGTTATTTTCCTGTGGCACCCGACTCAATCTCGTCCACCAGCCACCTGAAAATCTTCGCGGGACAACAGGGAATCAATCGTTAGTAGTACAGATAGCCACGTTTGGTTGCGGGCGAAGCCCGCGCCAAGGTTCAAACGGTCATTCTCGGTATGACGTGAACGGTTACGAGAAAGTTTCGTCAGCAGATCTGACGCCTGCATTGCTGGTCGAACGTCGCTCAGTCTGAAAGCGAAGATCCGTCAGATCCCTCGGAGTTCATCGTTTCTTAACACGTCGTGGAAATCTCACAACGCGCTGTCTGAGTCTCAATTGTCGTCTCTGCGTGGAAATCACCTGCTCAAAGCGGTTGTGAAAGCTCTGCACGACGAAGCCTCAGTGTGAAGGAATGGTTAAGAAAAAACTTTCGGAAAACTGTTTCAATTCATCGTCACTTCATCATTGCTTAACGCAAGCGATGCAAAATCTCTCCAGACGCGGACGAGAAGTGGTGGCTGATCGGAAGTGACTGCCACACAACGTCAGAAGCCACTGAAAAGTGTCGCTGAGCTTTCAGAGGATTCAGTTCGCGGAGGTAACAAGTCTGCAGCACAAAGGGAGGAATTCAGCGGATACGGAAGCAGGTTTGTTCAAGGGTGGAAGCAAGATCAAAGATTCGGAATCTGCCGTCAAAGGTTGACTGCAGTGAAGTTACGTTAAGTTTGGTGTTTGTGTTTGGTTTCGTTTTTCAAAAAGGAAAAACACTAGTGAAGACATTGTACAAGAATTCAATCATCGTAGAGGCCCGACGTAAGGGTTTCACCCTGATCGAGCTGCTGGTCGTAATCGCGATCATCGCCATCCTGATGGCGTTGATTTTGCCAGCAATCCAGTCGGCCCGTGAAGCGGCTCGCAGCACACAGTGCAAGAACAACCTGCGTCAGTTCGGGATTGCTCTGTACTCCTGGAGCGACAGCGATCCGGCCAAACGTCTGTGTTCCGGAGCTTACGACTACAGTCGCGACGGGGATCCTCAGTTCTACAGTTGGGTTGGCAACGTCATGACTGTCAAGGGCGGCCAGCCAAACCGCATGCTGTGCCCATCCAGCGAAATCCGTGGTCTGGAGAAGTTGAATGACATGCTCGGTACGGTGAATACATCATCGACAAGCCTGACCATTCCGCCGATCAATCAGCGAAACGGGTTGTTTGCAACCTACGGCACAATTACCGGTGCTGGCAGCGACGCTCGCGACCAGGCAATTGCGGACATTATTCGCAAGGGTCTGAACACCAACTATTCTTCCAGTTGGTTCATGGTTCGCGGTCAGAATCTCGTGAAGAGTTCAGCCACGGACGCTACATCCGGCGTTTCGGTGGCCCTGATGAACGGTGTACTGTGCAAGAATCTGTCTAAGTCCACAACGACTGACCCGACGAATGCAACACGCACATGTACTGGTCCTCTGACGCAGGTTCAGATGAGCCGCGCGGATGTTCCTTCCAGCAACATTCCTTTGCTCGGCGACAATGCACCAGGCGACTCCAGGGAAGCAATTCTGGCTCTTGGTGGTACGGCTCTTGCTTCACTCGACGAAGAAGGCAAGCTGATCACCGGGGCTCGACTGGGCGAATCGTTTAACGATGGTCCTGCTCGTATCAGTTCAGCATCTCTGCAGTTGCTTGATAAGGGCGCGGCGTCCTTTGATGGTCAGGCTGCGACGCTGTACAACCCCAAGCGATACCCTCAGGTTGGTGAAGTTGTGAATTCGTCAAACGAATCAACTTTTGCTGCAGACTCAACGCTTGGTCTGGTACTACAGGACTACCGCGACTTCTACGCCGTTCACAACGCAGGCTGTAACCTGTTGATGGCTGACGGCAGCGTTAAGACGATTTTCGACACGAACGGCGACCGCTACCTGAACCCAGGGTTCAATGCGACAGGCATGACATCGGCACGCGATGGCTACACCGAAGGTCCATGCGAAATCAACGCCTTCGAAGTTTACACCGGTACCTGGTTGCAGGATCCGGCTAACTTCGCCAAAGGCAACTTCGAGTAATCGATTGCTGACAGGAATCGGATTGTTTGAAGCATGAAATCGGAGTCCGGCTACAGAATTATTTCTGTAGCCGGATCTCTGTGTTGATGCCGAGTGCCATGTAGCTTCGCACTGAGTCGAGTCCATTTTTGCTCGTCTCGGCACGCAGGGTTACGATCAATTGGCGGCTTTGCCGCGTCGGGAGAATGATCGAGATGAAAACAAGTCAGGCATCCAGGTTGTGTTTGCAATGCAGTACCAACAATCCGACCGCTGCGAAATTCTGCAGTGAGTGCGGCGAACGGTTGGCTGCTGTCAGTGTGTCCAGCGTAATTCCTCCGACCCGTCTGGACGCATCAGTGAGAACGACTGATGATCCCCGCGCGGCAATGGAGCAATTCATTTCATCGCTGGACATCGAAAAAGCGACTTCACAACTACAAACGACAATTGCGAAAAGCCGCGCCCGGCTGAAGACACTGGGCGTGCCCCTTCCGGCGGCGACGAATCCGATTCTCGTCTCACTGATGGAAAGTCTGAAGGCACTGCCAAGCACAGAGATTTCTGCACGCATTGCAATTGTGACGGCTCTGGGACGCACACGTGATCCGGCTGTCCTGCCACCGCTGTTGCTGGTCACCGGCGCTCAGTCCAAAGACGTGCGTAAAGCCACCGCAATCGCGCTGGGTTCAATTCGGCATCCGTTGTCGGCGTATTTGCTGCTCCCCATGCTGCAGGATGGTTCTTCGCGGGTCAAACAGGCAGCGTTTCAAGCTCTCGTCCAGTTGATTCAGCCTCACACGGTGGATGCGATCCTCGCAGCCTGTCTCGAAAACAAGTCACTTCGTAGTCTGATTCTGGAGACACTCAGACTTGTCAGAGACAACAAACGCAATGCGTTTTTTCAATTGCTGGGCGAGTCAATTGCTGACCAGCAGCCGGACTTGAAGCTTGTGGCAGACTGGCTGCGATTTGAATTCAGGAATGCCATATCTTCAGAGTCGAGTGTATCCGGTCGGGGAAACGCCGGAAAAACTCAGTCCGCACCGGCGAGCGGTGCGGCGTCAGCCCACCGGTACAGTTCGCGCACAACCGCTGCAGTCATCAAAGAGTCGCAGACGCCCGACCACTATGAAATGACCCCCGGTTTTGCCGAAGACGACGACTACGAAAGTGACGTCAGACTGTTTGATGACAGCAACGACAGTGCAGCAGACTTAGGTTTCTTCAATTCAATTTCTGAGTTCAGCTCGGACACTGGATACTCCGACGATGAAGATGATCGCAGCGAACTCGAATTCGCCTCAAACGGGTCACAGTCGCTGATGTCGTTGAGCGGCATGCTGGCTGCTCCCGGAGTCGCAGAGGAATCGAGCCATCAAATGACTCGACCGGCGGGCCGGCATTCCAACAGCGGCATTCGTCCGTCAGAACACCCCGGCCCAACAAAGCACGGTTCGCCGGAGCCTGGCCAACCTTCGTTTCCTTTTTCTGCATACGACACAGCCGCAGCGATGGGCAATACTCCCGGATTGAGTATGCCGTTAATGCCCATGATGCATCCGGGAGCGATGCAACCGGCGGCGATGCCAGCAAACGGAATGTACCCGCCTGCTGTTCGCCCGGGCATGATGTCGGCGGCTCCGGCATTCGATCTGACTCATTCGTCACCGCTGATTCCTGCATTCACCAGCTCTGCAACTGAGCCTATTTCTTTCACAGCGACAACCAGCGCCGCCGGGAAAGCGGGCTCTGATGGGACTTCCACCGTTCGCCAGTCCGGCACGGCTTCCGGAGTGACCCCTATTGAATTGCCGGGTGATGATGAACAGTCCATCGATGAGATCGAAGCCGCAAAGGCCCTCTCCCGAGCGGCGCATGAAAAGGCACTCGCCCGTCTGAGCGCGGCGCGTGAGGCAGCGTTTGGCAAACTCCTGGAAGGCACTGAAGAGATCCCTAAGACTCTGCCTCGACTGCTGAAGAAACGCGTGTCAGCATTGATGGCAACTCCGTCAACGAAGATGGACCAGGTGATCGAACAACTTCATGAGCTGGGTGCCACGAATTCGCCTGCCGCGCTTTCCACGCTGGCGTCATTCTGTCACAAACCCGCCAAGCAGGTTCGCGAAGCATGTGCCCAGGCAATCGGTTGCATTGCACATCCGGGCTCCGCCGTGCTGCTGCTGAAACTGCTGGCTGACAAGTCCGGGACCGTTGTCGAGGCCGCACTGAAGGCACTGACAAAGCTCGATCTGGAACCCACTCGTGCGGTACTGCTGGCCGCCGGTCTCTGTGGAACCAGCCTGAGAACCGTCGTCACGGTAGGCGTCGAATCAACGTCAGACGATAAGAAATCTGAGTGGGAAACACTGCTGCTGGAAGTCCTGCGGGGTGACGACACGAATTTAGCCGCATTTGCAGTTTCGCTGCTCGCGCGGATTGCCGGGGACACACATCTGGAGATCTTTCAGCAACTGGCATCGCACAAGGCACCAGTTCTCCGCGCCGCAGCCGTCGAAGCACTCGCCCGGACGCAGGCCAAGCGCGCCATCTCTCAGATCAATGACGCATTGGAAGACACGGACCCAACTGTACGGGCGCAAGCAGCGATGTCGGTGGCGACGATGTACAGTCCGCGGAGTGTGGAACTGCTGCAAAAGCTGGTCTTCGACAGCAATCTCACCGTCCGCCGCAATGCAGCACAGTCGATGTCGCGAATTGATGAATCAGACCTCGCCGACGTGATCGCCAGGGCGCTGGATCAGGAGGCGGATGCGACAACTGTCGAGTATCTGCTGGCTGCATTGCAGCGTAACGGTGCCAACAGTTCGTTACCAATTCTGCAGCGCTATATTGAAGGCGAGTCGTCGCAGTTTCGTGAGCAGGCGGTGAAAGCACTTCGCAAACTGAAGATCCCCGCCAGTGTTCCGGTTTTTCGCCGACTCCTGGACGACCACGCTCCCGCGCTGCGACGTCAGGCGATTGAGCAACTGGCAGTGCTGAAACCTGACGGTGTTATTCCGCGTCTGCGGGAAATGTTGAAGCAGGACCCGGATGAGACCGTCCGGAGTGCATGTGCAAAAGCCCTCGGTGACTTTGGGGACGAGACGTCCGTGCATCTGCTGGAAGAATCGCTGGAAGATCATCCGCTGGTCCGGCTGCAGGCCGTGATTGCTCTCGGCCGTCTGGGACAGGCATCGGCCGGGCCGATATTGCTGTCATTGATGCGTGACCAGTTGCCGGAGGTCCGTTATCAGGCCGTACGGGGAATCGGACTTCTGAAGCTGGAAGGTGCCGTTGAGCATGTCGAGCCTCTGCTGGATGATTCCGACGAGTTGGTCCGCCGCGGTGCTGAACAGACTTTGACAGATCTTGGAATCAAGCCCGGAAACCGCAAGGCACGCCAGTGGAGGCGTCGCGTATCCACCGCAGCGGGCTGGATTGCGCCCAGCACGCTTGCGGGATTGATCCCGGGCGGAGCAAAGACATTGTTCGCTGTCATTCTGCTATTGGCGTCATCCGTGGGGATGTTTGCCTTCAAAGGAATTCTGATGGCCGCCAGCGGGGAGCAGTTTGAAATCGAGCCGCCAGTTTCCATGTCGGTCAGCTCCAGCGGAAAAAACATTCTTGTGGTGCGTCAGTTTGGTGTCAGCGAAGTCTGGAATCTGGAATCCGGTACGCTGGCATGTCGACAATTGCTCCCCGGTCGCGTCACGGGCGGAGTTTTTGTGGACGATGCCAGCCTGTTAATCAATCAGGACGGAAAAATGGTTGCCTATGACTTCCTGGATGAGACGCTGAAAGAAGCAGGGCCGACACTGAATCTTCCCGAGCAGATCACTCACACGGTCCTGCACCGCCAGACTAAAACCCTCTTCGTGGCCTACCTGAAGGAAAACCATGCACACCTTGCCTCCTACAGTTTACAGACGATGAAACTGCAGTCGGACCGGACTCTGTCAAAGATACCCGGTGGCCAGATGACTGTCAGTCCGGACGGCAGTTTTGTGGCTTCGATGAGCGGCGCGACAGTGCTGGTATACGATCTTAAGAATGATCAGGTCGGCGAATTCTCGTTTTCCGATCTGACCGGTGGCGCAAATGGGGGCGAAGTTCTCTCAATGTGCTTTTCCGATGACATGAAGTTTCTGGCAATCAGCCAGAGTTCCTTTGGCGTCGCAGTGATCGACATGGCAACGACGAGCGTTAAAGCCAAACTGGAACCTAAAGATTCGTTCGGCTATACCTTCGTCCGATTTGCACCCGGCACTCACAATCTGGTCGCTGTCAGCACCGGGGGCAAAGTGATCGTCAGTTCAAACGAATTCGCCACTGTCGAGGCTTTCAACATCGAAGGCTGCCGCAGTGCGATCGACATGTTCAGTGTCTCAGATGACAACAAACAACTGGCAGTCGCCAGCACTGAGGAGCTGGATGTATTCATCGGCGATGCCGTGACCCGCAAGGTTTCACACCAGCTTGTTGCCGTTGACGATGAATAGCAAACGGTATCCATTCAATTCGCAGCCTGATGGAATCAACTTACGACTGACTATACTCCGCGCGGTCAGATTTGAGGTTTTGAAGGACAAAAAGGTGTCAAAGGACAAAACGGTGTCAGGAACCGTTTATTTGAGTTTTGGTCTTCCTTGTGGACGGGAGGTGATTTCAAGGCCGAGTTTTCTTGTCGCTGTGGTCGCCCATGTTTCATCTCCAAACGGCGAGCCTCGATTGACGCTGCGACGGATGGCCGCGAGTTCAGCGTCTGTCTGAGTGAATTCACATGCTCCAGCCAGCCTGCCGTTCGCCGCATGGGTCATGCCGACAGAAGTTCCTTTTAGGTCGATGTTCCTGAGGACCAGCGATACAGACTGCCCCAACGCCAGTCTTCCGCCCGCTTCACCAGTTTGGCTCGAAGAGCATTGCGTTCCACGTACCGGCAGACAGTCAGAAAGTGGTCATCGTCCTGAACGGGAAAGGACTTAAATCGACCCTGATAAAGATGACCCGACCCCGT
>JAYTAK010000802.1:0-7660 GCA_043737515.1 Candidatus Kuenenia sp.
GGTTGCCTCTGATTCAGACATCACAAGTCCAAGGCGATGTGGAAATGAACCAGCCGGGAGAGAATTAACAAGCATCGGCATGTAACCAAGAAGTCCCCCGACCTGACCGGGATGCAGCATATTTTCCTGAGGAATGAACAACGTGCGATGCTCTCCGAGCTGCTTCAGACCGGTGCTCAGACGTTCGAGAGCCGCTTCATTACCGAGCAGGTCAAGACCAAGCACCAGTGCGTCTGAGTTATCGAGTTCCGCTGCCTTGACGTCATCCAGCACCATCGACACCAAAGCCGGCCATTCGCGACCCGGCTGAAACTGATTCTTCCAGTCTTTCGTTTCTTCCTGCAGACGTGACAATTCCGCCGCGACGAGACCTGCTCCTGAGGTGACTTCGAGACTGGCTCTTTCGTTCGCCACGGACAGTTTCCGGAGTGTGCCTTTCTCGTCGTCAAGTTCAAGGAAGCCGTGCGGGAGCGATAGCTTCCGCAGACCATCTTCGACGACCGTGCTTTTCACCTGGTCGTCAAAGGTTCGCATCACTGCTGCAGGAGTCGATCTGAATTCGGACTGTAGCCCGCGTGAAGGACCAGAATTGAATCCGTAGCTAAACGACAGCGTACAACCACGATCTTCATCGTCGGGCCACATACCTTGCAGATTGATCGTGTACAACAGATTGATCTGATCGGTATGCAGCCACTTCTTCTTTGACTGCCACGCAATCAATCCCTGTGTGGATTTCGTCAGCAGGAGAGTCCGGCGCATTGAGACATTTCCCTGCGGATCGACAATCTGAAAAGTGAACAGTGTGCCGTCCTTTGGTGATGTGATCGCGTCAATGCAGAAACTGCCTGGTGCTCCCGTCCCCAAAGCCGGATTGCAAAATGACTGCAACTCGTCCGGAACGATCGACTGCACAACCGCATCAACCTGTTCGGCAGGCCCGGTAAACTTGAGATGCAGGTCGTTGTCCCCGTCTTCCCAATGCGACAGCCATTTGCTCAGATTCATCATGGCCTGCTGAACTTCCGTCATTTCCTGTCCGAGCGGTGCAATGCCCTCGTACTCGCGAACACGAATCGTGAGATCCAGTGGTTCCGCAGGGTCAAAGTAGAACGGTTCATGGGTAACTTCGGCCATCAGAAACCGCCCGGAATCCAGCAGCTTGCTGACGATCTGTTCACGCAACGGCAGCGTCAACGGCATGCCGGATTTCAGTTCAAGGAATTCGATCATCTGCTCGCGCGAATGTTTCTCCAGTCCAGTAAAGATGATTTCGCCCACGGTCAATGCGACCCCGGTGTCGGTGACTGTAATCTGCAGATTGACGGAGGGCGCTTCTTCATCGGGAACAACTGGACAGGCGATGGTGAACAGAGCTTGTGGATAACCGATTGCCGTCAACGCTTCCTGCACGGTCGGTTGATATGAGTCCTGAACAGCATCGACGAACGACATTTGAGACTCGACATCCCAGAACTTCAGTTTCGGCTGTTTTTCCTGAAGGGGATTTGTGTGGTCTGATTTTTCTACCAGCAGAGATGCCACGTACTCGCATTCTCTTTCAGAAAGTCCGATGACTGACACCTCTCCCTTCTTCCATTGTTGCCCTTCAGTGATGTTCGAGGTGATCACACCCGTTGTCGGATCCAGAGTCATCGAAACCTGAACATCACGAAATCCACTGGACTGGTAGCCTCGGATGATGCGCCCGCGCAGGAGATCCAGATACTGATCCACGGGCAGTTCATCGGCTGCAGCGGCCAGTGTCGCCCTGTCCAGCGATAACCCAGTCCTGATACCATCGGCGCTGAAATATGTGTTGCCGGTGAGCTGCACCTTCCATGTGTCGCGCGGTTTGGGTTCTTCGGCGTGCAGAGCGATGCAACGGGCGAAGACCAGGCTGAAGAGAATGGCGTACCGGACAGTATTCATGACACAACCTCCGTGTTGTTCGTTTTGATCGCCACCTGACGATGATGAATTACTGTACCGTATCCCAACCTGCGATCGTCGGGAAAGGCCAAATCGCTGCCAGAAACCGCCGTGAAGTATCGAACTCGGGGAGAAATCGAGGAACACGTACGAACAATGCGATTGGATGGCCGGGGCTGGACTGAGCGAAGCGACTGGCGAGCGGGGTACGTAAGTGCCCTGATTTTCAAATCATTCGCGACAAATCAGGGGATTAACATCCCCCGCTCGCCTTAAGTCAACGCCATTGGAGGGTTGGGTGGCCGGGGCTGGACTGAGCAAAGCGAAGGAAGCCCCGGGGTTTTGGGCTGTCGCCCTCCAACCCCGGCCACCCCCAAAACAAGATTTGACAGTGCGTTGGCTTCTATGCTCCGCGCGGTCAGAAATGAGTGCGGCGAGCGGAGCGGCGTGAGCCCAATGGCACTCGCTTTACCTTAAAAGTAGCAGGCACACTCCGTGTGCCGTCCGCTATTTCGCCCGTGTCAAGAGGCTACGGCACTTGGAAAATGCCTGCTACTTTCTACGGCACCCGTTGAGTTTTCTGAATGGCCAGCGGTCACTCGGTCCTCATCATGCCTTTAACCATCGCGATAAAGCCAAGGACAAACAGAACTGGCGGATAGAAGAAAATAATGTCTGCCGCGAGTCCCGCGACGAACCAGACAACGGCTCCGACCATCATCAGAATTCCCGTAATGACACTGCCATTGGACGCACTGGCCATGACTCCGCGTGGGCGTTCGTAGGGCGCTGGCGGTTCGTTGCCTGTGCCGCGGAGCGTCGGTACCTGACTGCCTGCGTTTTTCCGTTTTGCGCGAGGCGGAAGAGCTTGCTGCGTTTGTTCCGGCGCGCCGTACGAATCCCATTCACTGCCCGCCTCGCTGTTTGACGAAGCAGTGTCATCCAGCCATGCGTCATTGGTCGGGGCCGCCGGTTCTTTCGGGCGGGGCCGCGCCGGACGAGTCGTTTCATCGACACGCCGAGCGCGTCGCGGTTCTGGTTCCTGTGCCGTCGCAGGTTGGCGCGGCTCACGGCGGACAGGGGCAGTCCCGGCGGGAACTGCGACTTCGGTCTTACACTTCGGGCAGCGTATTTTCTTTCCTGCCGCGATTGGTGGAACAGAAAGATTGCTGCCGCATTCGGAACAGGG
This sequence comes from Candidatus Kuenenia sp., assembly GCA_043737515.1. Classification (GTDB taxonomy): domain Bacteria; phylum Planctomycetota; class Planctomycetia; order Planctomycetales; family Planctomycetaceae; genus SXXK01. Next base: position 3,122 of record JAYTAK010000802.1, read on the forward strand.
AATTACGATTTTGTCAGTCATCACTTTTCTCACGCAGCGGCATTTGAAGCGTACTCCTCGCGTCACACTGCAGGAAAGGTAAGCAACCCTCGGGCTTCGTGCAATTGTAATCCTGCAATTGGACTAAACCCCAATGGCGTGGATTAAGGAATTTGACTGGCGAGCGGGGTACGTAAGTGCCCTGATTTTCAAATCATTCGCGACAAATCAGGGGATTAACATCCCCCGCTCGCCTTAAGTCCACTCCACTGGGACTAGACCCGGCGGGTGACCTGGCGATATTGGTCGCAGGGTCCGTGAAGCGGAGCGGAGCGGAACGGAGCGGAACGCGCCCTACAAAATACCCAACGGCAATAACGGGCCAGCGTGGGCACCAGGCACGCCCCGTTGGCATAAGCACAAGACATGGGATACCATGCTGCATCGCGGCGGGCATATTTCCTGCTGCCGAAGAGAAGAATCTTACAAAGGATACTGACCGTCATGCAGATACAGTCTGTGCTCACATGCCTCATCCTCGCCGCATCCGCAAGTCTTTCGCTGGCACAGGACGTCATCGTGGATACGTGGCGGTACACGCAGAAAACTCCGGCAGACGGCTGGCAGGCGACCGAATTTGACGATTCGTCATGGACCGAAGGTGCTGGTGGATTCGGCACGCGAAACACGCCCGGCGCGAGGATCGGGACTGAGTGGAAAAGCGAAGACATCTGGATCAGGAAATCTTTTGAATTCAATGCCGTGCCGACAAAGCCCGCGCTGTTGATTCATCACGATGATGAGACTCAAGTGTTTGTCAATGGGAAGCAAGTGGCGTCCTTTCAACGCTGGACTTCAGAATACAAAGTCGTGCCGATCGATGCTGCCGCTGTGACTGCATTGAAGGCAGGCGTCAATGTGATGGCCGTCCATTGCCATCAGGATGCGGGCGGACAGTTCATCGATGTGCATGTTGTCGATGCCGACAATGTCCCGGAACTCCCGCGCCCGAAACGCAATCTGGAGCCGTTCAAATCGCCGCTGATCACCACATGGGGCGAAGAAGTCACTGCCGAAAATGCCTGGACGGAGTATCCTCGACCGCAACTGACACGAGAGAATTGGACCAATCTGAATGGCCACTGGGACTATGCGATCACGTCAGCCGAAGTTCAACAGACTCCGGATCAATGGACGGGGAAAATTCTGGTTCCGTATTGTCTGGAATCAAAACTCGGCGGCGTCCAGCGAATGCTCGATATCGGCGAAGCTCTGTGGTACCACCGCACATTTCCTGCAGCTCCCAAAGCAGATCACAGGACGCTGTTGAATTTCGAAGCGGTCGATTATCGCTGTGCGGTATTCGTCAACGGACAGAAAGTCGGCGAGCATCAGGGGGGCAACAATCCGTTTTCTTTGGATGCCACTGCGGCCGTCAAGAACGGCAGTAACGAACTTGTTGTGCGAGTCGAAGATGAGACCGAAGGTTTTCAACTGCGAGGCAAACAGGTGTTGAACCCGCACGGGATCTGGTACACACAGGTCTCCGGAATTTGGCAGACTGTCTGGCTGGAAGAAGTCCCGTCGCAGTTCATCGAAGACCTTGATCTGGCCACCGATGCTGCCCAAGGCACGATCACGGTTCGCTCGAAGCTGGGCGAAAAAGGCTCGGCAAAGACGCTGCGTGTGATTGTGAAAGACGGTGACAGCACTGTCGCAGAATCGAAAGGCGATGCTACTGAAGTCTCGGTGACTGTCCCCGCTGCCAAGCTGTGGTCGCCCGCTTCGCCGCATCTCTACAAACTTGTGATTTCGCTGCTGTCCGCCGATGGCAAAGTTGTCGATGAGGTTCGGTCGTACGCGGGGATTCGCACAATCGGAAAGTCGCGCGACGCAGCCGGACATCTGCGAATGACGCTGAACGGTAAACCCATCTTTCATCTGGGGCCGCTCGATCAGGGCTGGTGGCCGGATGGATTGCTCACGCCGCCGTCGGACGAAGCGATGCTCTTCGATATTGAATTCCTGAAGTCGGCGGGCTTCAACATGATCCGCAAACACATCAAAATCGAACCTCGCCGCTACTACGCTCACTGTGATCGGGTGGGAATGATGGTCTGGCAGGATCAGGTGAGTGGCGGGCGGAATCCGGCATGGACGCGACTGGATCCCGATCCGCACGATGCGGAATGGCCGACGGCGGCGCACGAACAGTTCATGCTGGAATTCGAACGGATGATCGATTCCCTGGATTCGCATCCCAGCATCGTCGTGTGGACTCCGTTCAACGAGGCATGGGGACAGCATCTGACCACGACTGTGGGCGAATGGGCTGTCAAACGTGATCCGTCACGCATCATCAATATCGCCAGTGGCGGAAACTTCTGGCCCGTCGCCGATGTGGTTGACCACCATGAATATCCTCATCCGGCTTTTCCATTTGATGACAGTCGCTACAAAGATTTTGTGCAGGTTGTCGGTGAATTCGGTGGCCATGGCTTTCCAACCAAAGGCCATCTGTGGGCGGAAACTGACGCGATCTGGGGTTACGGCGATCTGCCGAAGACGCTGGATGAGCTGAAACATCGCTATCAGGTCTCATGCGAAAAACTGGCCGATCTGAAATCCAAAGGCATCGCTGCCGGGGTTTACACGCAGACGACTGACGTGGAAACGGAAATCAACGGATTGATGACGTATGATCGTCGCGTGATCAAACTTCCTGCAGACGAGCTGCGAAAGTTTCATGCGCTGGTGCTGGAAAAGGAATAGGCGCGGCACAAATTTATAAATCACATGCTTCCCATAAATCCCATGCGAGTTATGGGAAGCATGGGAATTATGAGATCAACAGATAACACCGCTTACACGTCAAAGCTTTCGCCGAATTTTGGAATCACGGGCGGCAGATCCGAACAGTCTTCCGTCAGCTTTGCCATGGCAGTCAGACTCCTCTCTTCGCCATGCACCAGGAAAATCTGTCCGGCACCGCCTTGTTTTTGAAGCGATCCGAACCACCACTGAAAATCTCCGGCATCGGCGTGCGCCGACAGTCCGTTGACGATTTCCACGCGGGCTTTTAACGGATACCTTCGTCCCAGAATATTGAGGACCGGGCGTCGATCGACGATCAGGCGACCCAGCGTGTGTTCCGCCTGAAATCCGATAATCATCACGGTATTGGCCTCATCGGCAACCGAGTTCTTCAGGTGATGCACGACGCGACCGTTTTCGCACATGCCGCCGGCAGCAATCACGACGAACGGACCTCGGCGGCGATTGAGTGCGATGCTTTCGTCCTGTGACTGAACATAAGTCAGCCCGTCGAAATCGAATACGTCATTATCCTGTTTGAGTGTCCTCTGCACTTCGCCACTCATTTGATCTGAATGTTCGCGATGGGCCCCTGTCAATCTGGTCGCCAGCGGACTGTCCACAAACACCGGCACCCGACACAACGCATTTTCGTTGCGCAACTCATTCAGCAGATAGACCAGCATCTGAGTTCGTCCAAGACTGAACGCGGGCACGATGACTTTGCCCTGCCGCGTTGCTGCCTCGCAGATCACGCGCTGTAGTTCCGCTTTGACGTCACCGGATTCGGGATGGAGTTTGTTGGCGTAAGTGGATTCGGAAATCAGCACATCACAGCGTTCGACTGTTTCCGGGTCATTCAGAATCGGCTGATTGCGGCGTCCGAGATCCCCGGTGAACACGAGACGCTTGACTTCGCCGTCGTCCAGCAATTCCAGCTCGACAACTGCTGCACCCAGAATGTGTCCCGCATGATGCAGACGCACGCGAACACCTTGATGGACTTCCCGCCATTCATGAAACGGAATCGGTTCAAACTGTTTCGACATCTTTTGAACGTCTTCCAGCGTGTAGAGCGGTTGTTCCGGTGCGCCGCTGCGATCGAGTTTCTTCTTCTGTCGATACCGGGCGTCTTCCTGCTGAATATGCGCGCTGTCGCGGAGCATAATGTCGGCGATGTCGGCCGTCGCATAGCTGCTGACAATCGCCCCTCGATAGCCAGCCTTGCACAGCGCCGGAAGTCTGCCGCAGTGATCGATATGGGCATGAGACAGGATGACGACGTCCAGGTTCTGCGGCGTGCAGCGAAACTTTTCGTTCTTCGGTCTGGTCTCGTCAGAGCGGCCCTGAAACAGACCGCAGTCGAGCAGAATTCTGGCAGATGACGTTTCGATCAGATGCTGACTGCCGGTGACTTCACCAGCAGCACCGAAAAATGTGAGCTTCATTCAAATTGAGCCATCAGGTGGTTTATGTGGATGATCAGGGATTACGGGTTTAACCCGACCCAACGGGGAGGAATCCCTTCGAAACGCCTCGCCTATGGCATCGGGTTAAACGAAAACACTCCTGATCGTCCCTGAATCAACAGCCCGCTAGCCGCCGGTGCTGACCGAATGCGCAACCCGCAGCTAGCGGACTGTTGATTCAGTGATTCATGTAGGGTGTGTGCAGCGCTAGCGAAACACACCAGTTTCTCACGCTTTCCCCAAATGGTGCGTTGCGCTCCGCTTCACGCACCCTACG
>JAYTAK010000803.1:0-3362 GCA_043737515.1 Candidatus Kuenenia sp.
CTTGCTGAGCAGAATGAAAGTATTTCTTGCTCCCATTTTTCTGTCACCAATTTTTCTGTCATCTGTGTTTCTGAGTCCCGCCATTAACCAATGGGTTGCGGGCGAAGCCCGCGCTGGGAATTTGTAGGGTGTGACAAGCGGCAGCGCCGGCACACCAGACTGGTGATGCGGTGTGTTCAATTCCCGGCTACCGGGACATTTTACAACCCGATCCCGGCGAACCTGCTGAATTCACTGGTCAGACAGTGCCTGAATTGGTCACAATACAAGCTGCTGTTCGCCCATGCTCTCCTGAGCGTGTACGCCGAGCCATCTGAAGTCCCCGTTGTGAGTTGCCATGTCCCTGCGTTGTCAGTCCCTCGCCTTGATCATTCTGATGCTGCTCGCCAGAACCATGGTGGCGTCCGATGTGGCACAAACGGCAGCCGATTCGCGAAAGCCGTCGTTTCGCAATGACGTGATGGCCGTGCTGGCACGATCCGGTTGCAGTCTTGGCACTTGTCATGGCAACCAGCATGGCAAGGGTGGACTGAAGCTGTCGTTGCGCGGGCAGGATCCGCAGGGCGATTTCATCACGCTCACGCGACAACTGGCGTCGCGGCGTGTGAATGTGCTGATCCCGGACGAGAGCCTGCTGCTTCGCAAACCGTCGATGCAGGTCCCGCATGAAGGTGGCCGACGATTTTTGCCGGACGCGCCTGAGTATCAGATTCTGCGCGACTGGATTGCGGCCGGAATGCCCGCCGATGCCGAATCTGCTCCGCGTCTGATTCGCCTCAATGTCGTTCCCACAGCTATTACACTGCATGCACCACAACGTTCGACACCGTTGAAAGCGACGGCCATTTTTTCTGATGGCTCAGAACGTGACGTCACTTCGCTGGCCGTTCTGGAATCCTCCGATCCTGCCGTGCGCATCTCTGCCGACGGCACGGTGACGTTTGCCGAATCACAATCATCGCGTCAGACATCCGTAACTGTGCGCTATCTGAACCGGCAGACGACCGCGCGGATTGAATTCGTACCCGATCGGCCAGGTTTCGTGTTCGCGGCTCCTGCGTCCAGCAACGTCATTGATTCGCTCGTCTTCGCGCAGTTGCAGCGGCTGCAGATCAATCCATCCCCTGCCTGTGATGACACAACGTTTCTGCGGCGCGTTTATCTGGACGTCACCGGGCGACTGCCCACCGTTTCGCAGGCTCGCGAGTTTCTGGAATCTGCCGATGCCAGCAAACGCAGCCACCTCATAGATCGCTTGTTGGCGTCGCCCGAGTTCGTCGATTTTCAAACCCTGCGCTGGGCCGATCTGCTGCGTGTGGAAGACAAGACGCTTGATTCCAAAGGCGTCGCAGTTTTCTATCGCTGGATCCACGACAGCGTCGCGACCGACAAGTCGCTCAACCAGTTCGCCGCGGAGATCATTGCCGCCCGTGGCAGCACCTACACTGAACCGCCCGCCAACTTCTATCGCGCGCTGCGGACGCCGGAAGAACGAGCGGAATCGACAGCTCAGGTGTTTCTGGGTGTCCGCCTGCAATGTGCGAAGTGCCACAATCATCCGTTCGACCACTGGACTCAGGAAGACTACTACAACTGGACGAACTTCTTCGCGCGCGTTGACTACAAGATCATCGAAAACAAACGCCGCGACGAAAACGACAAGCACGAATTCGACGGCGAACAAGTCGTCTTCATGAAAGACGACGGCAACGTGAAGAATCCGACAACAGGTACGATCGCCGGACTGCGATTTCTCGGAGACGCTGAGAATCCGGCGACCGATGATGAGTCATCGGATCGACTGCAAACGCTGGCGAAATGGCTCGGCGCATCCGACAACCGACGTTTCGCTGCGACGCAGGCAAATCGCATCTGGTTCCAGTTGTTGGGCCAGGGTATCGTTGATCCGATCGATGACTTTCGATCGACCAATCCCGCATCCAATCCTGAGTTGCTGAACGCCCTCACGCAGGAATTTGCTTCTCGCGGGTATCGGGTTCGGGAACTGATGCGGCTGATCCTGAACTCGCAGACGTATCAACTGTCGTCCGAGACGAATGACACAAATGCTGACGATGTGACGTCGTTTTCACATGCGATTCCTCAACGCCTGACCGCTGAACAGACGCTGGATGCCATCAGTCAGGTTCTGGACGTGTCTGCAAAATTCGGAGGCTATCCGGATGGCACGCGAGCCATGCAACTCGCCGGTGTACGGAATGGCGGACATCGCTACAGTCGCCCTGAAGCAGGCGACAAATTCATGGCGCTGTTTGGTAAGCCCAGCCGACTGCAGACCTGCGAATGTGAACGTACGGGCGAGACGACTCTGGCGCAGACGATGGAAATGGTGAGCGGTGAACTGATCACGGAATTGCTGCGAGACCCGGAAAACCGCGTGGCCAATTCTGTGCAGTCGAGTGAAACCGCATCGCAGTTTATCGACAATCTCTGGTGGTCCGCTCTCAGTCGTTCACCGACACAGGACGAGGCCGCCTCAATGCTGGACCATGTGACGAAGAGTTCCGATCCGAAGTCCGCTCTGCAGGACATTGCCTGGGCTGTGCTGAATTCCAACGAGTTTCTGCTGCGACGCTGATGTGAACCCGACTGAACAACAACCAGATGAACGGCGACCGCTGGCGCAGATCTCGACAGCCTGGTCCGTCGTGCTGCGGCGCCGATTTGGCGAGTTGCTGTTGCGACTTGTCGCTGACACCCTCACCATCCTGACGCGCTAGGAACTGGAGTACGAGTTGGCGGAATTAAAGCTGCTGGCCTACTGCCGGGAACTGCTGCCGGAACGATGATGGCTACGTTGATGCGCCGCCGTCCAGCACGCCCGTGATCGCCAGTTCCGACATGATGATTGCCAGCGCACTGGAATCTGATGCAGGAGCATTGACCTGCAGCGTTTTCACTTCACTCCAGCGGCCGGTGTATTCCTGACCGGCTTCGCTGCGGATAGCGCGGATCCAGACTCGGTATGCGCCGGGACGTTGCGTGAGACTGGCGGAAAGCGGCAGTTCGGTGCCGAACGCATCCTGACGCAGAATGCGTTCTGTTTTTCCGGTCGAGTCGATGTGGTTGATCCACACGTTGTACCGCGTCGCACTATCGACAGCTTGCCATGACACTTTGGAATTCGAGATGGTCACGTTCTTTGGAACAGCTCCCACAGTCATCCGCTTCAGCACAAAGCCGCCACCGGCATTGACTGCCCCCGGAGCGGTGCGCACCCCGTTGGGAAGGCTAGCCTGAATACTGACGCTGTACGTGTCGTTTGGCAGAATCGTGGTGACTCGGTGAGATGTCTTGTCGCCAGCTTCGGTGGCCTGATAAACGACGTTTCCGGTCGTCGT
>JAYTAK010000804.1:0-3362 GCA_043737515.1 Candidatus Kuenenia sp.
CTGTGGCGTGTCGCCGCGAAATCGTCGTCCGCCGAGCACCCTGGCGGCTTCGCGAATATCACGTTCCGTCGGCAGGAAGACCAGAATATGTCCGGAGTCATTCTCGGTCACTTCTTCCACGGCATCAGTGACGCCGTCAAGCCAATCGCGTATCTGGCGGTTGTCGTCTTCACCCATCACCGAATCCGGATCGTCCAGAGGTCGATAACGAATATCCACCGGATACATGCGCCCCGAAATCTGCAGCACTGGTGCCGGCTTGCCTTCTGTTCCGAAATGATCCGCAAACCGCGCAGCATCAATCGTCGCCGATGTGATGATCACCTTCAGATCGCGCCGCCTGGGCAGCAGTCGTTTGAGATATCCCAGCAGGAAGTCGATGTTCAAAGATCGCTCGTGCGCTTCGTCCACGATGATCGTGTCGTATTGATCCAGAAAGCGATCCGTCTGAGTTTCCGCGAGCAGAATCCCATCGGTCATCAGGCGGACGCGAGTATTTGGTCCGCTGCTGTCCGTGAAGCGGATGCGGAAACCCACTTCCTGCCCGAGTCGGCAATTCATTTCTTCCGCCAGCCGCGCGGCGACGGATCGAGCGGCGATCCGACGTGGCTGAGTGTGACCGATGACTCCCGAGAGACCACGTCCCATTTCGATCAGGATCTTCGGCAACTGCGTGGATTTGCCGGAGCCCGTTTCACCGCAGAGCACGATCACCTGATGCTCGCGAATCGTATCGATGATCTCCTGCTTCCGCGCGACGACGGGAAGTTCCTCGTCCCAGTCCAGCCTCGGCTGCCAGACTGCCCGTTGTTCGCGTCGCTGCAAAGATTTCTGAAGCTGTACCTGCAGTTTATCCTGCAATCGATCAAACGGTTTCCCGGCTTTCTCCGAATCCCTCACAGCACGCAGCATTTTGCGCAGCGAAAACTGATCCGCCTGCATGGCGAGCGAAATCGACTGTTCTATTTCCCGGAGAGATGACATCGTCAAAGTGCGACACGCGATGTGAGTTGTTGGTTCTGAAATACCCGGCGAGCGGCGAGCGTCAGCCCTCCGGTGCCTCGACGTGGAGGTTGTACGGTAACCCCGTCAGTCGGCAAACGGGAAATCCCATGGCGCGTTTTACGGCGAATCGGGGCGTTTTTCTCACATAACTCTCATGGCTGGCCACTTTGTGAATTTGTAGGGTGCGACAAGCGGCGGCGCAGGCACACCATGTCTGTGATTCGGTGTGCCTGCGCGTTGCTTGTCACACCCTACGAGCTGCGCTACGAGAACAGGTCTGAGTCAGGCGGACATCGCAAGTCTGCTGCACAAAGTGATTCAAGTCGCCGACACGACCGAAGGCAAACGCATCCTTCGCAGCGGTGCTGTGCCGGATCTTGATGAAGTCACGGCATGGATCAACGCCGCCCGGCAGCCGACGACGTCAATGGTCGCGTAGTGCAACGTCAACAATGAATTGAAGGGTGGCCGGGGTTGGAGGGCGCGAGCCCGAAACCCCGGGGCTTCCTTCGCTCCGCTCAGTCCAGCCCGAAACTCCGGGGCTTCCTTCGCTCCGCACTGCTCAGTCCAGCCTGAAACTCCGGGGCTTCCTTCGCTCCGCTCAGTCCAGCCCCGGCCACCCGATCCTGAAAGGCGATTGTCCGGCCTACAGATTGCGCATCGTCATGTGCTTACCCTGCTGAACGGGCAGAATCTGCCGGTGTGGCTGCTGCACTGGCGGCGGCTCCTTGCAGGCAGAGCGGCGCTGAGTGCATTTCCTGCCGGATGAAACGTGGCCTCTGGAAATCAGTGTGACTCACCCATTGAGCAGAGGCTGAAGGCCATTGACGCAGCAAATCCGGACGTAGTATCGTGTGAAATGTGAAGTTGTTTTGCAGCCGCATCACGGCCTGACAGATTCAATTGGTCGATGTCCGGATCATCCCTCTGAGACATCGGCAACAATCGCGGTTCCAACGATGTTGATCTTTCCAATCAGATCAGCAGATTCGGGGCTGTCCACCCACCGCGACCGGTGAATCTGAATGTCGAATGCAGTTGTAGTGGCGTTGTGAGCACGCGATTCCGATTGATCCCCCCCGATCGTGGAGTTGTCTGATTGCACAATGCCCTTAAACAATTTGGCTATCCGAAAATGGGTCTGCCCCTTCGGAGGCGTCTTGCCGGAGAGGGTCAGACCCCTTTTCGGATAGTCGTTCCTGCCAGAACAAAGCATCTGGCCTCGCGTTGTCGGCTCCTGAGCCAATGGCAACGCGAGGCCGGATGTTCCTTTCAATTTGCTGCTGATCCTCTCTCTTGGTGAGCATGGTCCCACACATCGTGTGTGACGGTGTTCCACATTCTTCTATCCCGTTTTTTCCAACTCAGTCTGCTGTGCAGCGAATTCCACTGCTGATCTGCGGTGCATTTTCGCCTGCGCGGCGGCTTCGTGAATGATCGACGCTGTGCGTACGGCAAATGATTTGTCGGCACGGGCAACGACGGTTCGTCACGGCGACGGAGCACCATTATGCCACTGCCTCTGCTGAATTCTGATTCCCCTCAGGGACCGATTCATCCGCGCGACCACGCTCGCAGCAAGGGGAAATCCGGACTGGCAATGCCTGTTGTCTGCCTGCTGACGTCCACGCTGCTTTGCGGCTGCGCCACCGGGCTGATGTCCATGCCTGGTGCCGCGATGCTGGCAGATCGGTTCGCAAGTGACAAAGAGCGAGACGCCGACGACGAAAAGGAGAAGGACGAGAAAGACAAGTCGAAGTCGGCGAAATCCAAACTTGAAGATGACGATGATGACTTTGGCACCAACATCAACACCCCGATGCTTTCTGAATACATGAGCGTCCAGGGCAACACGATCATCACGCTCCGCGGCGTGGGACTGGTGACGGGTCTGAATGGCACGGGTGGCGATCCGTCGCCGTCTGCGGTTCGAACGCAACTGCAGAACGAAATGTCTCGCCGCAACGTCAAGGACGGCAAACGCATTCTTGCGTCACCAGATACCGCACTCGTGATTGTCACCGCGTATCTGCCCGCGATGGTCACAAAGGGTCAGCGATTCGACGTGCGTGTGGCGATCCCGCCGCAGGCCAAAGCCACCAGCCTGAAAGGTGGCTACCTGCTGGAAACTCGCATGTTTGAAGAAGCGAATATCGAAGGACGCGGCGCGTTGAAGGGTCACGAATATGCGCTTGCGGGCGGCGCGATTCTGACAAACCTTGGAGTTGACGGATCGTCGGAAGAACGTCAGGGCGAACTCATGTACGGCACCATTCCCGGCGGAGCAGTGTCGCGTACCGAGCGGGATCTGAGCATCGTGCTGCGTCGTGAAAAGAAGAGTTTTCGCAACAGCAAGC
>JAYTAK010000805.1:0-3361 GCA_043737515.1 Candidatus Kuenenia sp.
CGTTGCACGGAAAGTTGAGTCGAAGCGACATCGCCCGATCGAAAAGTCGCCACCATGCTTTGTGCTTTTCCACCGGCGTTCGCTGCGGCGACTTGCGACGTGACCGTGGCACCGGGGCCAATACCTTTCACAAGCTCCTGCATGGCTGCATGGGCTCCGGAATCTGCCGCATTCTGGATCTGTCCCTTGGTGACGTTGAGAAATCCGAAATCGATCGTGAAGGCGGCGATTCCGAAGACCACAATCAACATCGCGACCGCCAGCACAATCGCGGTGCCATGTCGATCTGATTCGCGTTCGCATCGGCTCATTGCTGAGACCGCTGGTTTCATAGTTTTCATCGTTCGTCTCCAGCACAAGGAAGTTGCTGCGTATTCAGTGACACGGGAAATTCGTTCAATTCACTTCTGATCGGACCGGGAAATCCGGCATTCGATCGTTGGTTACTCGGTGATCTCGGTGGTGTAATCGTCGATGTTCAGTTCGTACTCGGTCAGGGGAACGTCGTCAACGTTCAGTTGATAGCGATGGAGGACTCGGTCTGTATCGTCCGTCACCGTCGCATTGTCGCTGTACTTGAATCGCGTCGCCGTGAGATAGAGCAGTTCGACGCGATGAGCACCCAGATTGACATTCGTGTTGGCCACGGAAAACTCAGGCGAGTAATCTTCCAGTGACGGTTCGTTCACAGTCACAACGACTGAAACCGGAGTCTGCGCGAACCTGCCCCATGTGCGTGAACGTCCGTTGAGAAGCTGAAACTTGATCCCGTTGGTGACTTTTTCCATCGCCACGGTGTAGCGAAGATTGTCTGCATTTTGATTAAGTTTCGCATACTTGTTCGCGTCCGCGGATCCACTCAGCCAGGAGCCGACCCATCCCTGGACCTGCAAGCCACCATCCTGAAATTCCGGGGCACCCCGATGGTTGACCTGAACCAGTCCGAAGATTCCCTCCGTCGATTGAATCGGGGAGATGAAATTCATGATCTGCGGCGAAGATGTAGCAGCATCCGGTTCCCCGATCAGGGCGACCCAGTCTTCTTCAACCCGGACAAGCGTACGCCCGGTGGATTGAGCGGTTGCTGAATCAGCGAGCGTCAGAAACAGTGTCAGGCACAAAGCACATGCCCGATGCGGTGTCCGGCAGTTTTTATTCAAGGCAGAAAAATAACGGAGCATAAGAATTCCCCTGGTTGAGTCGGAGTAGAAGTGTTCGAAATTGTTGTTTGCGGACGACATCGTCGAGACCGCCGGACTTGTAAGTTCTATTCATGCTGCATCGAGCACTGGCCACGGATCGTGGATGTCGCCATCCATTCCTTGACAGACCAGCTCACGTCGGCAAACGGAACAGAGACAGCAATTTTGATCATGTCTCCCGTCGATGCTGCTGAGACGTCCGACAGTGTCGCCCCGGTTTCACTGGACGTCGCAGTGATTGTCACGGTGACACTGGACTGCTGGCAGCCAATCGTGCTGGTCACATGCGTCTTCACGGCACTGGTTACGCTGCTGTTGGTGGAGCCATCAAGGATGGCTGCCCGGCAGCCGATGCGAGACGCCGAGTTCAGCATCTGACTGATCGACATGGCTCGACCAAACTCGATGATACCCATCAGGATCAGGAGGAAGACCGGAAAGCAGACGGCGACTTCAACCATCGCACTGCCGGTTCGGCGCAGTTTTTCCCGGCAAGTTTTCTGCGGCAGGGACGATCGCATGGGTGTTTTCCATTCTGACGACTCACCGTTTTCCCTTCACCCTACGGCCAGCAGTACAGGCACCGCTTCGTATTGAAGTTTGTAACAGCAAATGAACGTTAGGCTCAAACTGGAGACGCAGCGTCAGAAAGAAATCTTGATTCTGTTTTTTGCCAGCTTCACACAATTGCAGACCACGTTGTATGAGGAGCCGGAATTTCTGAAACATGAGTTTTCAATACGCGACATGAAGCATGTTGCATGAACAACACAAGTGCCGCCAGAACGTAGGGTTCACCCCCACTTCACGACGATCCCGCTGGCACAGCGGTGCAGGTGTCGTTCAGTTTGCAGCACGAGTTGACCTTCGTCATCGACGCCGACGCACAAGCCGGTGATTATGGAATCGCCAGTCTGGAGCGTCACGATGCGGCCAGTCAGCACGTTGTGGTGATTCGTTTCGGCGAGCGCTAGTCGAGGCTGTGTCGTCAACTGACTGATGCGAAAACTGAGTCGTTGCAGGATCTCAATCAGGATGGCGCTCAGATCGAACGAACGTCCTTCCAGGTCAAACAGCGATGTGGCTCGCTGGGCAATCTCCGCCGGTGCATCGCTCAGAGAATTGTTGACGTTCACGCCGATGCCGATAATCACGGCCTGCCGCTGATCGACTGAATGCTGTTCGACAAGAATGCCGCACACTTTGCGGTCGCCGATGAGCACATCGTTGGGCCATTTGAGCACGAACGGACAGCCCGGCATCAAGGTTAGCAACGCATCACGCACCGCCAGCCCCGCTGCCAGGGAAACCATCGGACGGCGTTCGACAGTCACCGGCAGTTCAGCGGCATCAACCACCCACGAAAACGTCAGAGCACCGCCGGACGACCACCATGGATTGCCTTTTCTGCCTCGTCCGGCAGATTGATGTGAAGTCAACACCAAAGCAGGAGCGTTGTCCAGGAGCGGGCCGAGCAATTCCACGGCGGTCGTGCTTGTCGATTTCAGGGTGTCGTGGTACTCGATGTAACGCACGTCGGTGTCAACAACGATGCGTTCAAGATCAAACGGACTTTGCGGTGAGCGCGACTTAGCCATGAATCGTTGGTCAACGCCCGCCGGTCACCAGACCAATGATCAACGCAATGATGGCAGCACCCCATACCAGGGTAAAAATCGCACCGCAGCCAATACCAATCCCGGCGTGAATACTGCCCTTGATCGCTGGATTTCGGTTGCGATCACGCAGTCCCATAATGCCGAGCACAAGTGCCGGCACGGCAAGGAAGAACCCGATGATCGGAAACCCGCTGAAGATGCCCAGATAATACGCGATCAGTGCTTTGGGATTCTTGTACGGAATGATACCGCCGGTCGCATCGCCTTCATTGGGATTGGTCACGGGCCGCGTTCGTCCGGACGCTGGTGCTTCATAAAGGTTCGCTCGGGGATCCTCGCCGCATTTCGGGCACACCGTGGAATAGTCCTGAATTTCTGCCTGACACGCGCAACACTTCATCGCCCAGTTCCTGTGAAAAAATCCGTAACCCGGAAGCCATCTCTACTTCTGCGCGTAGTCTGCAGGGACGTCCTCGCTTAGTCAATCGTCAGGCAGGTCTGTCACACTCCGCCAGGTTTCCCCTTTGGACTGCGGCAGCC
>JAYTAK010000806.1:0-3361 GCA_043737515.1 Candidatus Kuenenia sp.
ATTTGATAGCACAACATGCCGAAAGTCCCGTCAGGGACGGAAGATCTTTCGTCCCTGACGGGACTCCTGATTTTCTTTTGCACGTTAACCCACCGTTAAAACGGTGGGCTATTGTCAACCGTCCCTGGCGGGACGAATCGCAGCGTCACCGTTCTCCACGCCAAGTCACGGGATGAGTGGCCTCAAGGTCGAAGTCGGGCCAGTTTTGTTGAATCCAGACGGCGGCGTCATGCACGGTGTGAAAGCGGCGAGGCGGCGGCGACGACTCCGGCGAGCGGTTGGGCGTCAGCCCTCTGTGTTCGTGTTCGTCCGCCCCCGGAATCGCACTCGGCGAGTTTTCGTCATTGCCCTGCCGCTCGCCATCGACTTCTGGCAAATTCAGAAACACCCGGTTGCGACTCCGGGCCAACGGCCCATCCGTTCCAATAGCCTGGGCCAAAGCGATTAGCGTCGGCCCAGGAAACATGGCCAACAAACAAATTGCGATTGAGGGCCAACGGCCCGGCCAATCGGATTTCGAAAGATGGAATTCACGCGAACGGTTGGGCCGTTGGCCCGTCACGGTGTTGGGGATTCGCGAACCAGGCTGGCCGCTGGCAAGCGAATACAGGTATGCGAATTGATACAAACCGTACGCCGACCAATTAGAAGCCATTTCTTCGTCGGTCTCCGTCAGTTCTACGAGATCATCGAGTTCCGCCACGGCGGTGGTCCATTGACCTGTACGAATCCGTGCTTCCGCGCGGGCGACGCGGTACGCAGGCAGCACGCGGCGCTGGCTCAGCGCGATCGCCTGATCCCAATCCGTCAAGGAATCCGCATCCCGTTGGAGCCCAACCAAAGCCGCAGCCCGACCTGCGTGACTGTTGCATAGAAATGTCCGGACGTTCTTGTCTCCTGGCTGACTACTAAAAATGGGCGAAAGTAACTCGATCGCCTGACGATACCACTCCAAACTTCCATCGAGATCACTCAGCGCACGACTGCCGCTGCCTTTGTTGCAGTAAACTCCGCCTAACGATAACCGATACTTCCACGTTGCTGGACATTGACTACAGAGTTGAAACCAGATCTCTGCTGCCGAGTCGAATTCTCGCAATGCGGTATCTGGGTCTCCAGTTTGCAAGTAGAACGCCCCCAAGCCGTTATGGCAAGATGCAAGGTTGTCTTTAAAATTCACGTTTCCTGGATGCTGTTTCACCAAATCTTCGGCATGAAGCAGGGCCCCATATGAGTAGGCAAGTGCTCCACCGCCATCTCCTGCATTGAGGCGAATGTTGCCCAAGACTGCATAGCTGTGTGAATGCAGGACTTTGAATTCATCGTCATCAGAGAACAATCTGGTCAGATGCCAAGTTGATGTCTTAGCCGCTTCACACTCAGCCGTGGCCGCAACTGAGTCGCCGAGTTCATCAAGGACAACACTTAGATTTACTCGACATTCTGCAAAGTTGAACTGTTTCGACGAGTCGTTTGGAAATTCGTCCGTGAGGTTTTTAAGGAGCTGATGGGCCAATTCGTACTCGATGCGAGCGAGGTCGTTCTGCCCAAGCATGTGATAAAGGTAACCAACTCGGTGGCAACCTTCTGCACGAATCTCCCGACTCCGGACGTCGTCGCCTTGCTGATTCGCAAACGCTTGCCAGCGGGCAAGCGTCTTTTCAAGGTAGGCTTTTTCCTTTGGGCCGATGTCCTCTTTCGAGCCGATCAATTCCTGAATCGTGTCGTCGGTACTGGCGCGATAGCTTTCCAGAATCTGCTTTTCTGCGGCTTCGGATCGTAGACGAGCGGCGTCGGCGTTTTGCCGTTCGAGTTCCTTGGCGTTGCGTTCCTGAGTGACTTGGACAAGTACAGCGACAGTCTTTGCTTCGGCGCGACGGGCTTGGTGCAATCCCCAACTTGTTCCGATCAGACCGGCAATCAATGTGGCGAACACTGTGGTAGCGGCGATGACTTTGCCTCGGTTCTTCTTCACATATTTCTTCAGTCGGTAGCTCAGACTCGGCGGACACGCTTCAACCGCTTCATCATTGAGAAAGCGTTCGATGTCGCGAACCAAGCCGTTTGCAGTTTCATACCGCCGGGAGCGTTCTTTTTCGAGGCTCTTCATGACGATCCAGTCGAGATCGCCGCGCACGAGGAGACTGAGTTTGCGCGGTTCGGTGCTGCGGTTGCGGGCGATCAGGTCGAGGCTCGATTGTGGCCCGTGACTCTGCGGCGGCATGTCGGCGAGCCGTTGGGCGTCAGCCCTCGGTGGCGTCGCAGTGACACGGAGGGCGTTGACACGGAGGGCTGACGCCCTGCCGCTCGCCGAAGCGGCGGATAACCGGGTGCTGGGGCGCAGCGGTTCGACTTACTTGATCAGGCGCAGGACTTCATGGTAGGCGGCGGTGCGGAGTTGTTCGCGTTCCAACGGTGTGGTGCCGGTAAGGAGTTCGTAGAGGACGACGCCCAGCGAATAAATGTCGGTACGGGTATCGACGTCGAGGTTGTTGTGTTCAGCCTGCTCGGGGCTCATGTAAAGCGGCGTGCCGACCATGACGCCGTGGCCGGTGAAGTACGATTGCTCGGTCAGTTGATGATGCATGGCTTTCGCCAGTCCGAAGTCGATGACCTTCGGCACGGGCTTGCCGTCGTAGAGACAGATCAGAATGTTCGACGGCTTGAGGTCGCGATGGACGATGCCTTTGTGATGAGCATGCTGCACGGCCTGGCAGACGGGGATGAACAAATTCAGACGTTCCTTCAATGACAGGCGAACTTTGTCGCAGTAGTCGGTGAACGGAACCCCTTTCACGTATTCCATGACGAAGTACGGTCGTCCGTGTTCGGTCATGCCGCCGTCGAAGACTTTGGCGATGTTCGGATGATCCATCATCGCCAGTGCCTGGCGTTCGGCTTCGAAGCGGGCGATCACCTGCTTCGAATCCATCCCCGCTTTGATCAGCTTGATGGCGACTCGCCGCTTGACGGGTTCCTTCTGCTCGGCCACCCAGACCGATCCCATGCCGCCTTCGCCGATATTTTCGAGCAGCTTGTAGCGACCGCCAATGATGGTTCCCGGTTTTTGTCCGTGCTGCGGAATCAGGGTTGCCTCCAGGTCCGGATCCGCCTGAAGTCTGGCGTCTGGCTGTTTATCGAGGTTCGTGAAGAACTTTGCGAGTTCGTCGGCGTGTTCCGGATGCGTCGCCAGCAACAGTTGCCGATTGGGTTGCTCACCGCGTTCGACCGCTTCGAGGTAAGCGGCGATGAGGACGTCGAGTGTAGCTGTCCATTCTGCGCAGCGTGAAGCAGGCGCAAAGTTGGATGCGTTTTGGGGTATCGACGAGTTTTGACGGGGCGGTCTGCGATCGAGAAGGAA
>JAYTAK010000807.1:0-7655 GCA_043737515.1 Candidatus Kuenenia sp.
CAGTCAGTCGCTCTGCCGTTTCATCGACGAGGTGACTCGTCTTTGGTTATCCGAGATCCGCAAGCGCAGCCAGCGCGGCCGCAGTGGCTGGACATGGGAACGCATGCAGCGTCTTGCGCGTCTGCATCTTCCTCGTCCCCGCGTCACTCATCCGTATCCCAACGAACGCTTTCGCGCCCGACTCAAGGCAGGAGCCGTATGAGGTAATTCTTCAAGTACGGATCTGTGCGGGGGGCCGCTGGCAACAGTGGTCCTTACCGCGATTCCAGTTTATTGAGTTCGCCAGCGTCAATACTGGACCTGTCCCCGTTTTGTTCACCACCAATACTGGACCTGTCCCCGTTTTGTTCACCCCCGTTTTGTTCACTCGGCACCAAAGCGGCGATTCCTGTAGCTTGGACATTCATGTCCGAGAGATTGACCAGACACCGTCACCTTTTCAACGGCTGTCAAGCCACAAAAGCCTTCGCTTCGGCAGGGTTTCATGGTCATGCGTCGGACGTGAATGTCCATCCTACATGGGACAATTCCACGATCGCATTCAACTCGTGCTTTGATGGATCGGGGGGCCGGGGCTGGACTGAGCGGAGCGACGGAAGCTCCGGGGTTTCGGGCTGCCGCCCTCCAACCCCGGCCACCCATCAATCCATGGGGACGGTCGTTTTAGTCGGGATTTTCCGTGGGCTAGGCTTCCAGCCCTGGCATCTATTGAAGAAAACGCCCTGTTTTAAAAAGCAATGACAAGCTGGAAGCTTATCCCACGATTAAAACGACAGTCCCCATGCGTGGCGGGGGCACTAAGTCAGCACGTCATGCACGATATTTCCGAAGACGTCCGTCAGACGAAAATCACGGCCAGCATGACGGAATGTCAGACGTTCATGGTCCAGTCCAAGGGCGTACAAGATTGTGGCGTGCAGATCGTGCATGTGGACCGGATTCTCTGCCGGAGCGTAGCCGAAGTCGTCGGTTGAACCGTACGTCAGCCCGCGACGCACACCTCCGCCCGCCATCCACATCGTGAACGCCTTCGGATGATGATTGCGACCGTCACCGTTCTCGACCATCGGCGTTCGGCCAAACTCAGCTCCCCACACCACCAGCGTATCGTCGAGTAATCCGCGTCGTTCAAGGTCCTCCAGCAGGCCCGCGATCGGGCGATCGACTTTCGCGGATTCTTTGATGTGCCCGGACTGCACTTTCTGATGATGATCCCATGTGTAGTCCGTCGAGACTTGAATATACCGCACACCGCTTTCCGCAAACTTACGAGCCAGCAGGCACTGACGTCCGAAGTTGTCAGTGGGTTCTGCATCGATTCCGTAGAGGTCAAGTGTCTCTTTGGATTCGTCGCTCAGACTCATGATTTGAGGCATCGTGGACTGCATGCGAAACGCCAGTTCGTAGTTGGCAATCAGCCCCTCGATGTTGTGATCTACCGTTGTGTCTCGCAGATGCCGACGGTTGATTGACTGAATCAGGTCCAGTTGTGAACGCTGGAAACTGTGATCCAGTCTCTGATTGGCAAGATTCGAAACGACGGCCTTTGAAATCGGGATCTCCGCCGATCCAATCGCCGTCCCCTGATGAATGGCTGGCAGAAACGCACTGCCATAGTTCTGCTTGCCACCGTGGCCTCGCGGCGGTGAGATTGTGATGAACGCCGGCAGGTTGTCACTTTCGCAACCCAGTCCGTAACTCACCCAGGCACCGACGCTGGGCCGCACAAGATTTGCCTGGCCCGTGTGCAGCCGCAGCAATGCTTCGCCGTGAGCGCTGCCTTCTGTATGCAGAGATCGGATCACGCACATGCGGTCTGCGTGCCTGGACAAATGCGGGAACAATTCGCTGATCCAGATTCCGCTGTCGCCATGTTGAGCGAACTTGAAGGGCGATCCGAGGGCCGTGCCGACGGTATCCGCATCGCTGCCGACCGACTTCCCTGACAATGGCTGCCCGGAAAGTGCGTTGAGCTGCGGTTTCGGATCGAACAAATCGACATGACTTGGCCCGCCCCACATAAACAGAAAAATGACCCGCTTCGCCCGCGCGGCAACGTGTGGTAACTGCGCCGTCGCCGGACTCGATTGCTGCTCTGCTGCAGCGTGCTGCCCTGCCAGCGCCGCCAGCGCAAGAGATCCGAAACCAGCGGCGCTGTTCTGCAGCATCGCGCGGCGAGTTGTCGTTGGAAGGAATTGATGGCACCTCATCGTTTACTCCAGCACCTGAAAACGGCTCGCCGCGAACAACGCCTGGCAAACCATCGACCACGCACGGACTTCAGCGGTCGTGTCACCAGTCCCCTCGCAGCGTTTCTGCGTTTCGCTCAGGAATAACAGCAGTTCCTGACGCTCCTCATCCGTTGGACGTGCAGTCAGCACCAGTTCAAATAACTGGTCCAGTCGCGCATCGGGACCTGGGGCAGATTCCGTCGCCAACAAACGTCGCGCGGTCGCTTCGGCGGCGTCCATGACGGACGTATCGTTGAGCATGAACAGCCCCTGTGTGGCGACCATCGTTTGTGACCGCATACCGGTTGCTGCGTGCGGGTCGGCAAAATCAAACACGCAGAACAGTTCCGGAAGATCATTGCGAATCACGGGTAGGTAAATACTGCGACAGGGAAAATCCGTGCGGCGTCGGTTTGCGTTGTCTCCGACGGCAGTGGCCTGATCACCCAGATACGATACCGTAGAATCCATTGGCTTCAGATCCAGGCTCCCGGCGGCTGACAACATCGCATCGCGCAACGACTCGGGGTCGAGACGTCGTCGATGGGCGCGCCACAGCAGGCGGTTTTCGGGATCGATGGCGTTTGCGGTTTGGTTGTGGTGGCTGCTCATCGTAAACGTGCGACTCAATGCGATCTTGCGGACCAGAGATTTCACGGACCACTTCGAATCAATCAAATCGCGGGCCAGATGATCCAGCAATTCCGGATGACTGGGCATTTCGCCCGTGCGGCCAAAGTTATCGACCGTCCTCACGATGCCACGACCGATCATGTGGTACCAGATGCGATTGGCGAGGACTCGCGCGGCAAGCTGCCCCGCGCCGTTATCGACATCGGTGAGCCAGTGAGCCAGCTCCTGCCTTCCGCTGTGTCCGCTGGGAATCTCGACAGCCCTGTCACTGACGACACTCAGAAACCCGCGCGGGACTTTGTCGCCGTGGTGATCAAACTGACCGGCGAGTCGGATCGATTCGTCCGCAGGCGCTTCGGCATCGCTGGGGATCATCGCCCGCGGCGGAATTTCAGGCGGTTTGGCGATCGCAGTCTCCAGCGTTGCGACGAACGCTTTTTGAGCTTCGATACGTTGCTCTGCGGTCCTTGTGGAATCAGTCACTCCTTCGGCCACGGCATCTGCATGTTCGGCGGCGAATGTCTCGAACGCCCCCGCATCGCCCTTTTCCAACACTTCGAGCGCGGACTTCGCCTGCTTTTGCTGCTCCTGCAACTGCGGACGTTCGCGCCAGTATTTTTCGTAGGCGGCATCCAGTTGATCACCGTCCGAGCCAAGTCCTACAAGTTGCTCCATCACGCGCTGCTCGCCGAGCATATAGCGTCGTTCCATCACCTGCGTCGAAGTCAGAATCCCGGCGAGCGCGTAATAGTCGGCTGTTGGAACCGGATCGAACTTGTGATCGTGGCAGCGAGCGCAGCCAAGTGTCTGGCCGAGTATCGCCCGGCCGATCGTATCCAGTTGTTCGTCGGCAACATCCATCCGCTGCTGTTTCGGGTCATTGCCGAGTAACACTTTCGGCCCCACCGCAAGAAAACCAGCCGCGATTCGTTGACGGTCTCGCTGTTCGATCGATTCATGCGGCAGCAGGTCTCCCGCGATCTGTTCAAGCAGAAATCGATCGAACGGAACATCAGTGTTGACGGCATCTATCACCCAGTTGCGGTATCTCCAGGCTTCGCGGAACAGAAAATTTTCGTCGAGACCGTTGGAATCGGCATAGCGAGCCAGATCCAGCCAGTGCCGTCCCCAGCGCTGCCCGAATTGTGGTGAATTCAATAATTCATTAACAACGCATTCCCAGGCGTCTGCGGAATTGTCATTCAGAAAGGCTGTCACTTGTTCCGGTGTCGGCGGCAATCCGATCAGTTGAAAATACAATCGGCGAATCAGTGTACGACGATCGGCATCCGCAGCGGGTGCCAGGTTCGCCGCTTCAAGCTGCGCCAGCACGAAGGAGTCAATTGGTGATCGAGGCCAGTCGGTCGCTTTGACGGCGGGAGTGTCTTGCGATGACACCGCCAGTGGCCGAAACGCCCAGTGTTCTCGCCCGGCAATCGGATCGGAAGGATTTTCCAGTTGAGCCTCTCCGACCGATTCCTGATCCGGTGGCGGATCTGCAGCAATCGATGTCGCTGCGGCGGCGAACGCACACACCAAAGCCGTCATACAGATTTTGCGCCTGATTGATTTCATGACGCGATTCTATCGCCCGCCCACAACAGGCCGCAAACGAGAAACTCACCAGGCCGGTTTCATTTCTGTTGATTCGTCCCTGGCGGGACAAACGCTGCGGAACAAAAGTCAGCTCACGCGATCGGAGTCGAATACAAAGTTTTGCGCACGCCGAGGTTGGACTGGCGTCCGAAGGTCCGCGCTGACCCACCTGGATCGATGCCAATGGCGTGGACTAAAGGAATTTGACTGGCGAGCGGGGTGCGTAAGTGCCCTGATTTTCGCGTCATCTGGAACAAATCAGGGGATTAACATCCCCCGCTCGCCTTAAATCCACGGCCCGAGCATTACATGGGACACGCACAAAGACAACTTCAATCAGATGAAGAATCGACTCGTCCCGCCAATGGAGAAAGCTTACGTTGCCTTGTTGGATGATTTGTCCGAACGCGGCCTGCTGGATGAAACACTTGTCATCTGGATGGGTGATTTCGGACGAACTCCGATCATCAACAAAGACGCCGGTCGCGATCACTGGCCGCAGTGTTATTCGATGGTACTCGCCGGCGGCGGCATTTGCGGCGGTCAGGTCATCGGCGAATCCGACAAAACGGGTGCCTATCCATTCGTACGTCCAATCACCCCCGCCGACATCCATGCCACAGTCTTCGCTGCACTCGGTTACGATGCGCAGCACATCCACTACCACATGACCGACGGTCGCCCGATGCCCGTTTGCGACGGGAAAATCATCCACGAGCTGATTTAGACTCCGCGCGGTCAGATTTGAGGTTTTGTGAGCGGCACTGCGCTAGCCGCCGGTGCTGACCGAATGCACAACCCAGGCTTAGCGGTCTGTTGATCTAACGTGGGATAAGCTTCCAGCTTGTCAAGTTTTCCAAACCAACAAATCAAGTTTTCATTCCGCGATGGCAAGCTGGAAGCTTACCCCACGTAAAAATCCATCGCAATCGACATCTCGCCCGCCGCATAGATCGCAATTCATTCAATTCTTGAAGACCCGTAATCCTTGAAACGTTCCTTAAGAGGTCAAGTGCCGCGAACGTTTCCAAATTGTTCGATGTGCAGGCGTGACGAGAACTGGAAACCGTGTTCGGCTGCCAGCGGGCGAAGCCAGACGGATCGCTCTGCAAGTTGTTCGCGCGTCCTGGCCTGTGGCATGAGCCAGACAATGCCGGGATCAATCCTGCTGAAGTTGGATAACCATGCACGCACTTCAGTAACGTCCTGCGGCTGGTCGATGACGAACTTCAGGATACAACTGTAGCGCGACAGCAGCGCTCGGATGACATCCGGGCGGAACCGGGCCTGTTCGTGGCGGTCGTGCCACACGGGATCGTCCGGAACGGAGTTGCCCATTTTGGGACTGATGGCCATGAGATCACAGACTACCGGTTGATCAACGGTCCCGGCTGTTTCGATCGTGATCCGTTTTCCCTGTTCGCGGCAGCGCTGAGCCAGCGGGACCAGATCGGGCAGCAGCATCGGCTCGCCGCCGGTCAGGACAACATCCGGAGCCGCACAGTCCGCGACGCGCCACGAGAGTTCGTCGAGCGAAAAGGCGGTGCCTTCCGGTTTCCACGACGTATACGGCGTATCACAGAACCAGCAGCGCAGATTGCAACCAGAGGTCCGAATGAACAGAGACTGCGTCCCGGCCCACGGCCCTTCTCCCTGAATGGATTCAAAAATTTCGGCTATCTGCACGATTGAGACATTGACAGAGACTCACGCGAACGTCGCCAGTTGGCGGGAAAACGCCGGAGGATATCCACCGGATCGAGATGATGCCGCTCATTCATCTTTCTTTTCGACGTCATTCTCGTCCTTCCTGGCGTCGTCGTTTTTGGCGTCGTCCTTTGGTGCGTCGTCCTTTTCCTTGTCCTTTTCCTTGTCCTTTTCCTTGTCCTTGTCCTTGTCCTCTTCCTCTTCCTTTTCGTCGTCTTTCGGGAATTTGGATTCGTGGATGCGTTTGATCTCGTCACCAGGATTGGCGAGCGGGCGTTTTCCGATCAGTTTCTTCGTTTCCGGCGGCTCACATGTTTTGGAATTGCATGCCTGAACCTTCACTTCGACTTCCAGTTCTGCTTCGTCCGCTGTCTCGTCTGCGGCGATTTCCAGCAGTGCATAGATGATGACGCGCTTGCCGTAGACATGCGAAGGTTCATCCTGACCTTCGACCTCAAGCAGTTCATGCTTCGGATATTTCACCCTGGTCAACTTAATCTTCTGCTTGCTCGTGATCTTCACTTCGGTCGGTATCGTGAATTTCGGATTCGACGGGTTCGCGTTAACATGCCAACCGTCGGCGATCGTCAGTTCAATTGCCATCATGCACTTACCGCCGCGTTCCAGCTTGTCATAGTACGGATAGATCTTCACCTTCACGGGGCTCTCCTGTCCCTGCTTGAACGGCGACGGATTGGCCGGGTCTGGCAGCACGGGCTTGAACGTTTGCTGTTCGACACCCTCTGCTTCCTTTGGCTTTGGCGCTCCTTCCTTTGGCGGCTCGGCGTTTTCGTCGTCTGCCGAAGTGAAGATCGGACGCCCGAGTCGAGAGATGACGCTGCCATTTCGCGTGTCAGTCGTCAGGACGCGCGATGACTTACTGCGCGGTGAATCCAGCAGACCGGCTGCGGTCTTTGCTTCCGCTGCCTGCAGCTCCAGCAGATCCTGCAGCGCCATACCCAGCCCAGCACAGGAAACGGGTGCGGCATCCAGCGCGCCGCTGAATCGTTTGAGCGTCGATTCGGCAACTTTGCGGAACTGAGGATTGTGATCGCTCAGCGCCAGCAGATTGCGAATTGTGATACTGTTGCCTGACGGCGAAACAGAATCGTATGGCGAACTTGTCCGCGCGAAGAGTTTTTCGTGGTCGTGCGCCGTGAAGAAGAATGTCGATTGAGCTTCGTCGTAGAACTGTGCAATCTGCAGCGTCGTGAGTTCATCGGCGGCTGTCAGCCAGCGTGCGTCTTTTGTTGCGTCATGCAGAGTCCGCAGCGCCGAGGCGAGGCAGGCGTAGTCGTCCAGATAGCCGCGCGGTCCGGGAATGTTGTTCCGCCACGAACGCAGCAGATGGCCTTCATTGTCCCGCAAGTGAGTCAACAGAAAATCGGCAGCTTTCGACGCCAGTTGCAGGTCGTGTTCGCGACCCGGTAATTGACCGCTGGTCGCCAGTCCCTGAATCATCAATGCGTTCCATTCGGTCAGCACTTT
>JAYTAK010000808.1:0-3358 GCA_043737515.1 Candidatus Kuenenia sp.
GCTCGCCGGTTACCGCTTCAAGAAACCATCCACACGCCAGGATCGCAGGCGGTTGTCTTCGCCGATCGTGGCGAGGAAGTGACCATTCGCTGAAATCGCCAGTCCGGCGATCGGTGCATTGTGTGTTTGGAATTTCAGCGGCTTGCTGTCCAGACTCACCAGCGACGCTGCCCAGACCGTTCCTTCGCCATCGCCCATCAGAACCCATTTCCCATCCGGCGAAAAGACACACGGTGGACGATGACCGCTGACACCGGGGATCGGAATCATTTTTTCAACATCTCCTTTTCGCGTGTTGAGGATCAACAGCCCATTCGCCGTGACGATGGCGAGGCGACTGTCCTGCCCATTCACAAACGTGATGGGTTGATCGATCGCCCCGAAGTCAGGATTCGCTTTCAAGTCTGGTTCACGGCGTTTCCCGGCAGCCTGGCCTGATTTGACACTCGATCAAATCCAGGTGCCATTTGCCTCACGGCTCCGGCAGTCGATGTGTCGGGCCTGAGTCAAGGCACGTTGGGTTCAGGATTCCGAGATTCAAAACGCGACTCACCAAAAGCACAAAACCGGATGACCAAATTCTTCTTCAGTCAGCCGGTTTTAAGTTTTTAGTGCTGGTTGCGTTTGCGGCAAGATCAGGTTCCTTCTGAACAGTGGGATGGATCAAACCAATCGACCGCTGAACCATCGTGGTTCAGACTTGCCGATAGAGACAGGTCAGCGTGTCTCAACGAATGCTGGTCGTTGAGTGACCTGGATCCATGATATTGCTCAGGGAAGAACTGCGTCCGGCGGTTGGCGTTGACTTCCTGCAGGTGCCGGACGTTTTGGACATGTCCTTCAATGTCTGGCTGCGAGCGACTCGTACGGATTCAACCAGAACTTCGTCACCATTCACCACGCCGTCACGGTCATTGATCTCGACGTCCGGTGTGACACCTTCGCCAGCCATCTTGCGTCCGTTGGGTGAGTAGAACAGAGCTGTTGTCAGTCGCAGGTCACCTCCGATGGCACTCAGCGGGAAGTGCGTCTGCACAGAGCCCTTGCCGTAGCTTTTTGTTCCCACCACAACACCTCGTCCGTTTTCCTGAATGGCGGCTGCGAAGATCTCGCTGGCGGAAGCACTGTCACCATCGACCAGCACGACCAGTGGCACGCTCCAGGTCTTGTTGTAGGTAGCTCGTTCCACCATGTTGTCTGCACTCAGTCGTCCTTTCGTACTCACAATTGTGCCGCAGGCCAGGAAGCGGTCACTGATTTCCACACAGGTCGTCAGCAGTCCGCCAGGGTTGCCTCGCAGGTCGAGGACCAGTGACTTCATGCCTTTGCTGTAGAGTTCATTCAGAGCCTGATCCACTTCGGCAGTTGAGTTCTGTGAAAAGCGGCTCAGGCTGAAGTAGCCGACATCTGTACCGGGCAGGATCTTCGTATCGTTCACGGTCCAGACTCGAACTGCCCGGCGTGTCAGTGCAAAGTCACGTTCACCTTTTCCGTCGCGGTAGATTCGCATTCTCAACTGACTGCCGCTGGTTCCCTTCATCAGGTCCACGCTGCTGGCCATTTTCAGGCCTCCGATGTTCTTGCCGTTGATACTCAGGATGATGTCACCAGATTCAACACCAGCTTCTGCGGCTGGTCCGCCTCGCAGCGGCTTCACCACGATCAGGCCGTCTGCATGTTCCCGAACTTCGACGCCGATGCCGACGATGTTTTCTTCCAGAGCCGCACTCTTGATGCCTGTCAGTTCCGCACCGTTGCGGGAGCCTGGGTCGGCTGGTTCAAGACCGGAAAACTTGTCCAGCGTATCGATACTGGCGTTGGCAAACTCGAAGGCGACAACGCTTGGTGTCAGACCCTGTACAGACTGAGCGGACTGCATCACAGTATTCAGGACCGTACGAGCGTCCTTGTAGTTCTGGACCTGTCCATTGCCAGCCAGGCGGCTGAGCGTGTTGCGGAAACCGTCGGTGCTGAATGAGTCGGCTGAGATTCCAAGTCCGTTCATGAAAGCCTGATTGTCCAGAGCAATTGTCAGATTTCGCAGAGCCCGTCGAACTCGCAGGTCGTAACTGGTTGGTTCCAGAGATCGTTCGTCAATCTTTTCAGACACTTCGGCAAACAACTGCACGGCCTGATTCGTACTCATCGCTCGGATGGCTCGCACAGTCACCGGATTCTGATAGCGGTATGTGAGCAGGTTGTTGATTGTGCTGGTTTCATCGTCCAACTGACCCTGTGGCTGCTGAGCCGGCACAAAGGGATCACGTCCGTTGGAAGGAGCGTATCGGTCTGCGGGTGCATTACGGTCAACGGGTGCGTATCGATCATCCGTGTTCCGGTCATAAGGCATCCGATCATTGTACGTGCGGTCATAGTCACTGCCTGAACTGTCGCCGAATGGATCGGCAGGCTGCCGCGTCACACGGTCCCGACGGTCGGAGCCAAATCGATCCTGACCGCGATAGTCAACGCGGTCATTGCCGACAGGTGCGTAGTTGTCAAGTGGCACACGGTAACGAACCTGCTCGCCGTTTCGCAAATCCTGGTTTCGATTGTCATATCCAGAGTCGAGCTGATTGTTTCCTGCGGGTCGGCTGAAGGAATCGACAGGAGCCGAAGCTGCGTTTGAGCGACTGCTCAGCGTTGACCAACTGGCTGGCAGCTCCGGAAAGTCGTTCGCACCGGAACCGGATGCAGGTCGGAACGCAGGTGACTGCGTGTTATACCGATCGCTTGAGTCGCCATAAGCAGACTCATAGTTGTTTGAGCGTGACCATGCAGAACCGTATCCGGGCTGCGATGCGTTGCATCGACCGTCAGGGCAGTTGCTGCTTGGCGTGTTTTGAGCAAAAACGACACTGCCAGCCATCGTCAGAAGGGTCAGAGTCAGTGTGAAGGTCTTGAGAGTTTTCATGGCTTTGTTCTCCTTTGAGGAGCTTCTTACTCCTCGTTTGAATCCATCTGTATTTTGAAAATCGTGTTTGAAAAAGTTGAGTTCAGTGGTTGTTGTGCCTGATTGCTCCTGACTGAGCTTAAATTCTTTCTTTCCAACAACTGTGCTTTTTGCGAGCATCTTTTCGGCCGCAGTTCTTTCGGATTTCGGATTTCGGATTTCGGATTTGCCGCCCTAGGCCACATGCGGATACTGATCGGACACAATTCGCATGGTTGGGCCAAAGTTGGCAGGAATGCTGGGCACAGGGTGTTTCTCTTCGAGCAGTTCGCCTCGCATGACGCGAATGTTGGCGGGAGCTTCAATCCCGATCTTCACCGTCCCCATTCCTGTCTTAATCACTTTGATGACAATGTCATCGCCGATTCGGATTGTTTCTTCTGCTTTGCGTGTGAGTACGAGCAT